>JARBUQ010000169.1 GCA_029239545.1 Paenibacillus sp. | reverse complement strand
TTACGGACCCGCAGCTAAGCGGACTTCCACACTGGCAGATTGAACCAGACACGGCTCCCGGACTTAAAGTACATCAACGATGGGTGCTTGTGCAGTTTGAGTGGACCGCCAAGCCAGAACAAGGACCCGCTTTGCGGATGACACGTGATTTCCATCAGGTCGACTGTTCTGCTTATGATCATCTTATGATTTCACTCGTAGCTCCTGAAGGAGCGATACTGCGTATGGAAGTCAGAACAGACAAGGGAACCCTTCATTACGAATCCGAGCCTTTCGGCATGCTGAAGAGGGAATGTTATGTACCACTTGAAGGCGCAGCAGAGGTGCAGTCGGTTACATTGGAAATATGGCCAAAAGGCGAGGGACTCAGTGTTGGATGGTTCAACTGGATTGGGCTGCATCATTCCGGAATGATTAAACGCTATGAAGAGCAGTGGAAGCGATTCGATGAGCAATGGGATGAGTATTTGAAGCCGGATAGTTATGAACCAACTTTCGAACCGACATACGGACTTGTCGTCAACAGTGGAGAACTGGACCAATTGAGGGAAAAGCACAATTCATGGTTGAAGGAGAATGGTACAAGTCCGTTTCTTCAACTGGCGGAGGATGCGCGCAAGCTTGTACCTGAGCAGATGATTGGGGAATTCGTGAATTTCTGGAATGATACCCGATATTGTCGGGATCGTGACTATGGCAAGCTGCTGCTGTCACATGGACCGAATGCGGCTGCGGCTGCATTGCTGACAAAGGACAAGTCGTTGCTCAGATTGGCAGCGCGTTATGCGATATCCATCGTTATGTGTGATAATTGGGATAGCGGATTCATCTGCTTCTTCCCTGGCAGCTCCTTCGAGCACCGTTCCTTCGTCCAATCCTTATGTATGCTGGAAACTGCGGCTATTCTTGATATGGCTGGCGAGATGTTTACAGACTATGGCAAAGAGGTCATGCTGCGCAAAATATCCGAGAATGGACATGGCAATGCGAATTTTGTTACATGGAAGCATGAGTATATTTTTCATTGCAATCAGATGCCATGGTTCAGCCCAGGACGCCTGCTTGCCTATGCGGTATTGGAACAAAGCATGCCACGGTCAAAGCCCTATACGGAGCTTGCCTACAATGATTTGATCGAAAGCATGGAGCATACGATTCTTCCTGATGGCGGATTTCTTGAAGGACCTATGTATTTCACCTGGACGGCTCGTCAATGTGCAATCTCCCTGTATTATTATTCCCGTTTGAGGGGGATTGACTATGCTGCGGGTATGCCGGAATCCTTGCAACGAACTGCTGCTTTCGCGGAAGCACTTACTTCAACGGCAGATGATCTGTTAATGATCCTTATATGTGATGCTATCTATATCAATCAAGAGTCGTTGGCTTATCTGGCTGCATTAATGCCGAACAGCCAATGGGTAAGTCTATTCCGCAAGTCGCTTGAGTTGACTGGAGGAATACCGGATACTCTGCCAGCTTATTTACTGGAATCTTCCATTCCACAAGAAACACCTGAGCTGCTCCCATTCATAACGCTTCCGGATCTGGGACTGATGTCTTCCGTCAGGCGGTATGAGGGCGAGTTAGTCAAAATTCTCATCCTGGGCAATCAGGCGGGGGCAAGTCATACGCATGAGGACAAAGGGCATTTCGTGCTAGAATTTGCAGGTGAAACGGTCGCAATGGAAATGGGAAGCTGTGACTATAGCCATCCGATGGCTGAAGTGCTCAAGCACAGTCAACGGCATAACATGCTTGTGCCTGTTGGTACACAGGAGCGCCCACGTCCAAGCAATCCAATTGTAGTCGATATAAAACCGCAAGGTAGCGGCGACGAAACCTCATTTCATGCTGAGATCAACGTGAGCGCAGGCTGGGAGCCATACTATGAGTCTTGGACCCGTACTTTGGATTCACCTACGCCTAATGAATTGACGATTACGGATCGCTATAAGCTGGTTCAGGGCACAGGCGTAGAATTTTATTGGTCGACACCATTACCTGCTGTAATAGAAGGGAATTTCGTTGTGCTTCGTGGAAAACGCGGAACAACCCGTATTGCTGTGCCTGAGGGCTGTACCGTACGTGTGGATTCGCTGCCTCTTCTCGAGGACGATTACAAACGGTTGCTGGAGCAACGCAAGGAAATGTTATGCGGCAATATGCCGGTTAGAAATACTCAGACAAGAATTGTTTTTGCTCACGAGGGTACACAGGGAACAATCCGTGTTCATGTCAAGCTGGAGCGCAATTAATATTAGAGCTGTCTGGTTTTAAATAGGGGGAAGCATCACATGAACAATGGGAAAGTCGGTTTTTGTATCGTCGGGACGGGAGCAATCGCTCCATGGCATGCCGCTCATATCGCAGCTATTCCTGAAGCGGAGCTTATTGCTGCTGTTGATACAAGTCCAGCACGCGCTAGTGAATTTCAACAGCGTTACAATTGTCTGCGGTCGTACACTTCGTTAGACGATGCGCTGTTGGATGAGCTTGTGGACGTTGTGATCATATGTACGCCAACATTGACCCACAGCGCTATTGCTTCACGGGCAGCAGCTGCAGGCAAGCATGTGCTGTCTGAGAAGCCGCTCGCTCTTACGTCGGACGACGCGGCGAATATGATCTCGGCTTGCCGATCGGGCGGAGTCAAGCTTGGTGTTGTGCTGCAGCGCAGGCTGAGCGATACCGTCCTCAGCGTGAAACGAATGCTGGATGCTCATTTATTCGGCGATATCGTGCTGGCCACTGCCCAGCTCAAATATTACCGTAATGCTTCTTATTATTTGGATGCCCCGTGGCGCGGTACTAGAACGGATGGGGGCGGTGCACTGATGAATATGGGCGTGCACGGCATAGATTTGATCCAATGGTTGAATGGCGGCATTACGCATGTGTTTACAAGATCAGCAACACTTGCCCGGGATATTCAAGTCGAAGATACCTCTGTCTCATCGGTGACCTTCGGCAACGGTGCTCTTGGTTCGATCGAAGCTTCAACGCTGGTCTATCCGGAGTATGCTACACGGATGGAGCTGCATGGTACGAATGGAACCGTTGTTTTCAACGACCATGAGATTCAGCTATGCCAAACGCTTACAGAAACGATTAACCCTGCTGATTGGCCATCACTGGCTTTTCCGGCCCCGCTTAATATTCCGGCAGCGAATCATTATCGTTTTGTCCGCGACATGACCTTCGCTGTGCTTGAAGATCGAGAGCCATACATTACAGGGGAAGAGGCTAAGAAATCGATCGACATTATTAATACTATGTATCGCTCGGCGGATACGGGTCAGGCGTTGACTATATCAACAACATGATGACTTTCAGAAGGACGATCCTAGGAGGAAGAGCATGACAAACAAGATGAATAACATTTATTATGTGGCTGAGAATGGTAATGATGCGAATGACGGACTGCAGCCGGAAAGACCTTGGCAGACGATCGGACATGCTGCTTCGGTGATGCAAGCAGGTGATCGTTGTATAGTAGGAGCCGGAACGTACCGCGAGACCGTTGTTCCATCCGCTTCCGGTCATGAGGGAGCGCCAATCCGCTTCGAAGCGAAGTCAGGGGAGCGTGTTGTAATCAGCGGCTGTGATTCAATTACAGGCTGGACACAACTGAAACCGGGCGGGGTGTATGAGGCGCCTATGAATTGGAGCTTGCAAGGAGATTGCGGCAATATTGTGTTCATAGATGGGGAACTCAGCCACGAGGCGATGTGGCCCCGAATAACGGACCGTCTGGACCGTTCACAGTACGCAGTGGTGGATGCCTGCACCAATGAAATGCCCACATATTCAATCTATGATGCCGATTTGCTTGCTTTTCCGGATGGACATTGGATTGGAGCCATAGTGGCTTGTGTGAATGGAGCCGGATACTTTATCTCTACTGCACGGGTGTCCGATTTCCGCAAGGGTACTCTATATTTCGAAGGCTGGGTCAACTCGGCTCCGCATTATTGGACGGCTCCAGGGGACATCTATTTCCTTACCCGTTCTCCACAGGCGCTTGCAGTCCATGAAGGCTGGCATATCGATGCAGCCAATGAACGAATCTCAGTTCGATTGCCGGACGGTGCTGACCCGGCTGCAAGTGTGATAGAGGCCAAGAAGCGTGATTATGCCTTTGATCTGCGGGGCCGCGCCTATATTGAGGTTGCGGGCTTCGAAATCCGTGCAAGCTCTATTACTACGGAGAATGCTTCCTTTTGCAGTATAGATAATGTGCGAATTCACGGCATTGATCGCTATTTCGGTGATCGCCAGACCATCTACGGAAGAACCAAGGGCGTAGAAATTGCTGGAAGCGACAATGTTCTTGTCAACAGTGAGATCGGCTACTTCGAAGGCATCGGCGTAAATTTGTCGGGGGAACGGAATCGAGTCGTTAACTGCCATATACATGACGGCAATATAGAGGCCTCATATGCCAGTCTCGTGTGGGCGAATGGATCGCAGCATCTGATCAGCCGCTGTACGATTACAAGGGCAGGAAGAACTTGCGTCTCCGGCGTTTTCGCCCGCTCGGTTATCGAATATTGCGATGTATCCCATGCCAATTGTCTAACCAAGGATTCAGGCATCATTTATTTGTTCAATCATGATTTTGACAATACCGATATTCATCACAACTGGCTGCATGACAATGAGTCGCCGCATCTTAGCTTCGGCTTTTACATGGACGCCTGGACGAGCGGTGTGAATCTGTACCGCAATGTCGTCTGGAATATACCACATCACGGGCTCCATCTGAACCGCCCGATTCAACGGACGCTTATTTATAACAATACGTTTCTGCGCAGCGGCGACGCGGATTCGGCTGTATTCTTACTCGACGATATGTTCGGCACCCAAATGATCAATAATATATTTTCCGAAGGAACCCTTGTCAAATGGGGGGAAGATTGTTTGGCCTCCCACAATTTATTCGGGATCGATGGCGGGTTTGTAGATGCGGATAATCAGGATTTCCGTCTGCGTGAAGATTCACCAGCCTTCTCGGCAGGCAGAAGAATTTCTGGGGTTACATCATCCGACGGCAAGACACCTGATCTAGGTGCCTATGAGACGAATGAGCCTTATTGGATACCTGGACATGACTTCAGCAAGAGCAGCCACACGGAGCTCGTTTATTCCACACTGAATAGTAAGAGCGCGCTTGGCAATGGCGGGTTCGAATCCAATCAATGGGCACCTTGGGAAGTCACAGCAGGCACGCCTAAGATCGTCTACGAATGCGCATGGGACTATTGTCGTGACGGTTATCCTTCTGTCGTCAGAAGCAATAAATACGCGGCGATGCTGGCTCCAGGCGACCGGATTGAGCAAAGGGTTTCAGGCATCGCACCCAATTCTGCATATGAATTATGGGGCGGTATTAAATTAGACGGAGAATACCGTAGCGCTGAACAATTTGATGAAATGCATACATCTGGAGTTCTGGAAACTGCACCGGATGGCAGCTATGCGATTTACCGCGATTTGCGCTATATTGGTAAGCTCATGGATGGTGATTGGCTGAAATTCTCGAATGTCGATTTCGGAAGTCCAGGCAAGTATGATCTTATGGCAATTGGAATGAACAAGGTTTTTGGTTCGGTCTCGGTGGAAGTATATTTGGATAGCTTAGAGGGAGAACGGATAGCTGTAATTTCTCAGCAAATGGATTATGACGCTGTGTGGCGCTATTTTTCATCGTCCATTCGTGTAGTGTCAGGTGTACATGATCTCTACTTTAAAGTTACAGGTCCCGGTCGTATGTTATTCAGCGGCTTCAAACTGTATCACACCAACTTCTTCGGTAAAGGAGCCAAAGTCGAAATCCATGGTGCAAACGGGTTAATCACTGACCGTTCAGTATTCCGGTTAAACTGGGAATCGAAGATGGTGCAGCTGCCTTTCAACACTGGACCGGAAGAAACGGAAGTCGTGGTCTCATTCGAAAATGTAAGCCGATATTACATTTACCTTGACGATATTGGATTATGGCGGCCTGAACCTGGAGAGCTATGAACGATTCTAGTTCATCTCAAGTCTATTAAACATAAGTATAATTGAGTGGAGAATAATGAAATAGATAATAGCAGCGATTTGGTTTAATATGACTTTACAACAAAGTTAATAAAAGATATAACCAATGCAGATTGTTAGGATGGAGAGAGACAACAATGGGAGCGTTAAAAGTAGGTATTATTGGACAAGGCAGAAGCGGACATGACATTCATGCCAAAACACTGAAGGGCTTGCCTGAACTATTCCAGATTGCAGCCGTCTCAGATCATGAGGAATCTTATCGCAAGCGGGCTGAAGAGGAGTTTGGCTGTGATGCCTATCCGGATTACAAGCAGTTGTTTGAACGTAAAGATCTCGATCTGATCGTGAACGCATCACCTAGTCATTTGCATGTACCGTTAACGCTTGAATGTCTAGAGAATGGGTTTCATGTATTATGTGAAAAACCGTTAGCCCGTACAGCGGAAGAAGTGGATACCTTGATCGCTGCTTCTGCAAAAGCAGGTAAGCTGCTGACCATTTTTCAGCAATCCCGTTATTCACCAGCTTTTCAACAAATTATGGATGTTGTTCGTTCTGGCGTGCTTGGCCGCATTGTTCAAGCCAGCATTTCGTTCAACGGCTTCGCACGGAGATGGGATTGGCAAACGCTTCAGGCTAACAACGGCGGCAACTTGCTGAATACTGGACCACATCCGGTGGATCAGGCGCTGCAGCTGTTCGGGACGGAAACGATGCCGGATGTTACCTGCTTCATGGATCGTGTTAACACGTTCGGAGATGCTGAGGATTATGTGAAGTTGATTATGCACAAGAAGGATCACCCTTTGCTTGATGTGGAGATTACTTCATGTGACGCTTATCCAACTGCAACTTATCGTATCCAGGCCCAATACGGCGGAATCAGCGGAAGCGGGACGAAATTGAACTGGAAATATTTCAACCCTGAGCAGGCACCTGAACAGAAGCTTGTTCGTACTCCGTTGAAAAACCCGGATGGATCTCCGGCATACGGATCAGAAACTTTGCCGTGGGTGGAAGGTGCATGGGAGCTGCCTGAATCACAGAAAGACATGTTATCCTATGTATGCAGGACATTCTACGGAAAACTTTATGCGGCTATCGTAAATGGGGAGCCTCTTGATGTTACGCCACAGCATGTGAAGCAGCAAATTGCTGTCATTGAAGAATGCCATAGGCAAAATCCGTTATCAAGACTATAATAAACTCCAAATACGAGGAGCACTCCGATGAATGAAATAAAGCTTGGTTTGATCAGCTTAGATACTTCTCATGTTATAGCATTTTCTCAGTTACTGAATCATAAGGACCATGCCTATCATGTTCCCGGAGCCAAAGTAGTCGTTGGTTATCCTGGGGGCTCAGCGGATATGCATTCGAGCTACTCCCGCGTGGAGGGGTATACGAATGATTTGCGCGACAACTTTGGCGTAACAATCGTAGATTCACCTGAAGCCGTTGCCGAGCAATGTGACGCGATCTTGCTGGAGTCGGTAGACGGACGAGCCCATCTGGAGCTTTTCCGGAAGATTGCTCCGTACGGCAAACCAGTATTTGTGGACAAGCCTTTTGCGATAACTTCGGCTGATGCACAAGCGATTGTGGAGTTGGCGAGAGAGCATAAGGTAACGCTGATGAGCAGCTCCTCCTTGCGCTATGCAGCCGGTTTGACGGAAGTATTGGAGAAGGCAAAGGAAGAAGACGGTGCGATCATAGGTGTAGATTGTTATGGACCGACTCCACTTGAGGAGGTTATGCCAGGGCTGTTTACTTACGGTATTCATGCTGTCGAGATGCTTTATTCCGTGATGGGACCAGGCTGTGTGGAGGTAAGCACCCGCTCCAATGCTGACTACGATCTTGCGGTTGGAATTTGGAAGGATGGACGTGTCGGGACAGTTCGCGGTAACCGCAAAGGGAATTTCCGTTTCGGCGCTGTAATCCATCGCGAGAAGAGTACACAGTTCGCTGATGTGAGCGCTCATCCCAAGCCTTTCTACGCTGGCTTGCTGGAGCAGGTGATCACGATGTTCCAGACTGGAATCGAACCTATTAATATCGAAGAGACACTTGAACTGATCCGCTTCATCGAAGCGTCTAACGAAAGTGCATTAACGGGACAGACAGTGAGACTATAGCTATACTGGAAACCCTCGTTCGCGAATAAAGCGAATGAGGGTTTTTGGATAAAATTCGCTACATCAATATGCAGTGGATAAAACTATCTAAAAGCGGCTGCACGAATCAAGCACTCCTCATCAACGTGGGCTGACGTAAAGATCCCCTCTGCCCGAGTGAAGCGCTTTTACCACGATCAAGACTTCGAGCTAATGTTCGCTAGCGGAGAACAGCCGATGACTTGAACGATGACGCGCTTGCTCGCGCTCTGGATAAAGTGCATGAGGCTACGCCATATTTGACATCTTGTTGTCCTCGCAGAATCGTCTGTTGTCGAAAGATCC
>JARBUQ010000168.1 GCA_029239545.1 Paenibacillus sp. | reverse complement strand
TCCCCATTCCTGCTTTTACCGAGGTATAAGGCCGCTAGAATTCGTTAGAACGTCCAATTGCTCTCTTGGGGTCCGATAAGACCTGCTCGGTTCGTTAGCTGGATGATCATCGAATCCTTGACTTGCCGGCTAGCTTGCGACACTTCTCAACCGTTGGGAGTGCGGCTCGTTTATTAAGCCATTACTTGCTCAGCAACCGGTCAAACGGTCCCATTCTTAATTGCCATTAAGCTGACAACATTGGGATTAGAAAGGGGTGCTCCTCCACAGTCTTCCCACCCGGCCTGCTTGTCGCACCCCAGGATATCCAACCTTTTCCGACATTCTCCCTGTCATAGTAAGGCTATCTTTGTTATTAACTAAGCTATCTTTACTAAATCTCTAAATCCGAGGCAATATGTACGATTAGTTAACCCAAGTTACGCTATTAGCTAAGCTGCCTTAACCAATAGCATAAGGGGGGTTTACTATTTCTCGTTTGCCTCCTTATTGGTCTTGGATTCGTGATGGTTGGTTTGCTATTAGTTAAGTTTGCTTTACTAGCGAGCCATCCGCATGAGGGCCAGACTCTCGGACCGGCAGTCTACGTTCAATTAATTGTCAAAAAGCAACAAATCTCACTCCGTTCCCCGGATTAGCCGATTTTTATTGCAGAACCGCAACTAATTCCAGCTACACGATCCCCCAACCGACTCCCTTACCTGTTTCTTGGTTTTCTGCATCTAATTCGGCCTCACTAGTCCGGTCAACTCGATTTTATTGCTTTTTTGCAGCTAATCTCCACCACTCCGGCAAGGAACCGAACAAGGAGCCCCCATCGGTCTCCCATCGGTCCCCTCTTCCCCATAATCTTATACATTCTGGGGATCAAAAAATCCACCAGCCAAAGGCCAGTGGACTCTCTTCCTTTATTATTTCTTCTGTGCTGCATACCATTCGTTAGCGGCTTTGATCATTTCTTCTCCGCCTTCGGATTTCCATTGGGTTACGAACTTGTCATAGTTCTCAAGCGGCTCGGAGCCAGTAATGAACTTGATGAACGTATCTTCAGTCAGCTTGTTCACTTTCGGGCCATTTTTGGAGATGGCGTCGATTGGCGGAGCGTAAGTCAATGCATCATAGACAAGACCTTCCTTGGCATTCGCTTGGTAAGTCTCATAGTACTTCTGTACATGCTCGTTCTTGCGAACGCGCGCTTGCCAGTAAGTCGGATAGTTCTTCTCATCCGTACCGGTGAGGAAGTAGCTGCCGTTATTCCATTTATCATTGAAGATTGGAAGAATCGGGTAGTACTTGCCTTCCTTCACAGTATGGTGAACGCCTTCTTGACCAATCGCCAGTCCTTTGAATATATCTTTATCCAGCTTCATATCAATCAGCTTCATAGCTTCATCTTTGTTAGGCGCCCATTTAGGGATAACAATATACCAGCTGATTCCACCAGTACCGATTGCTGTGTTTTTCCCGTCCTTATCCTTCAAGAAAGGAATGATGCTGATTTTGCCGGTAGGTGCATTTTTAGCCAAAGCATCCGTTACGGTAGCTGCATTCGCCCAGTTCATTTTGAACATGGCCGCTTTACCGCTTGTGAAGTTCTCGGTTAGCTTGTTCGCTTGGTTAATAGCCCACTCTGCATCGATAAGTCCTTCGGTGTACAGCTTTTTCATGTATGTCAGGTATTCTTTCGTTGCTGGATCTTCAACAAGGTGAACGACCTTATTGCCCGATACCTTCCACGGAGATGCAATACTTCTCATTCCGAATACAGTACCGATTTCCTGCACGATTGGATCTTTTCCTCCCGTTAGAGGAATGACTTTCTTCTTGTCTTTGAATGTTTTGAGCATGTTATACAATTCGTCGAGATTGGTAGGCATTTTCAGGCCAAGCTCATCCATCCAATCCTGTCTCACTACAAAAGCCGAGTTAACCGCGATACCTGAGCTAGCTTCTGGAATCGCATACGTCTTGCCACCCACCTTCACTCCATCCCACGATGACTGGCTGATGACTTGTTTCATGTTGGTGCCGTACTTGGTGATCAGATCATCCAATGGCTCAAGGGCGCCTGAAGCACTCAGCTTGGCGAACTGATTCGGGCTGAGTTTCATGAAATCATAAGGCTCCTTGCTTGAAGCTAAAAGGTTAAGCTTTTCATCTGCACTTTCAACAGGCAGCATATCATATTTCACGTCGTAGCCAGTCTTCTCTTTTAAGTACAGGCCAACTGCATCTGTATTAGGATCGAATTGAGCATATTGATTCAGCTCACGCAATTGAGGCTTAGGTTTGTTCGTTTCAGCTGGTTTATTCGTCCCGGCCGGGCTGCTGCCTTGATTATCGGCTGGCTTATTTCCTCCTCCACATGCGGCTACTGTTACCGCTAATGCTGCGATGGATGCTAATGTGATTGTTTTTTTATACATCGGTAAACCTCCCTTAGATAATGGCTGCTGTCAAGCTTGTTTAAACTTATTAATTCATTTGATGCTTTTGCCCCACTATAGCTCTCTCTCTGCCAAGCATCACCACCTTAAACGATTGTGCAGCGGACTCTACTCTTTCACGGATCCCACTAACACGCCTTTGACAAAATATTTTTGCAGGAACGGATAAACGATCAGAATCGGAAGGGTTCCCAGCATAATAGAGGCCGCTTGTATCGATTGCGGAGATACATTCATAGCAGCATCGATATTGTCTTTAAGGAAGGCATCGCTAGAGGTAACGAATAGCTCCTTCAAATAAAGCTGCATCGGCTTGAGCTCAGGTGTGTTGATGTAAACGAGTGCATTGAAGTAATCATTCCAGAAAGCAACCGCGTAGAACAAAGCAATGGTAGCTAGCACCGGCATTGACAAGGGCAAAGTAATTCGGTATAAAATGGTCAAGTTGCTGGCTCCGTCGATTTTGGCCGACTCTTCCAAGCTATCCGGTAGTCCCTCGAAAAAGTTTTTGATTATGAGCATGTTATACACACTGATCATCGAGGGTAAGAACAGAACCGGCAATGTATTAAGCAAGTTCAAATTCTGCATCAATAAGTAGGTTGGGATCAGTCCACCGCTGAACAGCATCGTGAAGATGTACATCAGGATGAAGAAGGATCTTCCACGCAGTCTGGGCTTTGAGAGCGGGTAAGCGGCAAGCGTAGTCATGATCATAGCGAGCAGGGTACCCGTAATGGCCACAAGGAGCGAGACCTTAATAGAATTCAGGAACAAAGAATTAGAGATGACGTATTTGTAAGTCCCAAACTGCAGATCGATTGGAATGAGATTCACTTGACCAGAAATGACGGCTGCTTCACTGCTCATCGATTTGGCAATTAGATTGATGAACGGAAAGATCGTTGTAATAGCCATCAAGGTGAAAAAAATGTAGTTAAACGCTACGAAAAGCCTTTCTGACAACGAGGTATGGATTGAATTCCTGCGTTTCTTCGGTCGATTGACCGGATTAATTGTAGCTGATGATTGCATAGCGGCTCCCCCATCACATATTTTCTCTAAGAAGTACCGGCTCCGCGGTTACCAAATCCCTCTGTGCAAAAACTTACGGCTCATGGCATTACCAGACACAATCAGGAAAAAGGCGATAACCGATTCGAACAATCCGACTGCTGTGGAGAAGCTGTAATTTTGTTCGCCTAACCCGATTCGATACACGAACGTCCCAATGACATCGGCAACCTTGTAAACGCCCGGGTTGTACATAACGAGGATTTGCTCTGTTCCAGCTTCGAGGACTGAACCCAGTCTCAGGATGAACATGAGCAGAATAACGGGCACCATTCCTGGAAGTGTAATGAACAGCGTCTGCTTCCATTTGCCTGCTCCATCGATCTTCGCTGCTTCGTACAATTGCGGGTCAATGCTCGTCAAAGCTGCAAGATATACGATCGTGCTCCACCCGATTTCCTTCCAGCCCGCTGATGTCACCAGAACGGAACGGAACACGCTGTTGTCTAACATGAACGGGATCGGCTGTCCTCCCAAAGCTACGATAAGCTTGTTGACCAATCCTCCGTTTACAGAAAGCAGATCGATGAACAATCCGCTTACGATGACCCATGACAGAAAGTGTGGCAAGTAAATGATCGTTTGTATCGAACGTTTGAATACCATGTTCTTCAATTCATTCATCATGATCGCCACAATAATTGGCAGCGGGAATAGAAACACGATTTTCAAGAACGAGATCATTAACGTATTCTGAAACACGTCCATAAACGCTTCCGATTTGAACAGCCGTTGGAAATTGTCCAACCCCACCCAAGGGCTCGCTGCCATCCCGTCAAAAATATTGAAATCCTTGAACGCGATCAAAATGCCGTACATCGGGGTGTACTTGAATAAAATCAAAAATAAAATTCCTGGTGCAAGAGCTAAATACAAATCCCAGTCTTTACGTATGTCAGCCCACAATTGGCTAAGCGGTGACCGCTTACGTCTTGCTGCTGGTTGGGATACAGCTGGCTCCATGTGACACTCCTCCTCATCTGTTAATTCCTCTGTTCCGACTGAACATGGCTTGGAACCGCTGTCTTCGTACCGGAAGGAGATTCAATGGATCAAGTGTAGCAAACCGAAGATTGATTTGTACCGGACATCGATGACCTGTTTTGGTACTTTGATAACTAATCTTTGGAGACAGCAAAAGACCTCCCGATAATTGTATCGGAAGGTCTTAAAAGTTGGGTGCCGCCAAGGTCACAAAGCCGATGTTACGGGGCACATTCTACGAGGAACGAATCTCACCTGGGGTTACCCCCCAGAACTTGCGGAAAACACGGGTAAAGTAACTGCCATCGTGATATCCGACCATACTTGCCGCTTCACTGATCTTGGCTCCGTCTACAAGAGCAGCCTTGGCTCGCTCCATCTTCCTCTCCAGCACATAACTGGAGAAGGATTGGCCGGTCTCCTGCTTGAACAGTCGGCTTAGGTAGGATGAGTTCAGATACAATCGATCGGCCACGGTATGCAGGGTGATTTCCTGGTCCATCTCATTCTCTACAATGCTGAGAATTGACTTCACCATCTGATGGCTAGTCGTACTACGCTGCTTGTGCACATAGACTATAACACTTCGGACTATACGCTGCAGCCATGCGTAGATCTGCTCCTTCGTGGTCAACAGCTTATGATTCTGCATGTAGGTGTAGTCATCGCCAACCAACTCCCTGATAATCCACCCCTGCTTCTGGATTGTCCGAATGAGCAAGCTGCTCCAATACATCACGTTCTCATGCACATCTTCGATGGTATCGGCGCGACTCATGCCATGTTTCCAAAGCAGTTCTACCGTTTCTAACGCTTTGACTTCATCACCGGTCTGAAGAGCAATCTCCAAGGCTTTCTCCAGTGTTGGCTCAACCGCCAGGATTGGAGTTCGACCCGTCGTTTCGCGAAATGGAATAGCGATGTCACGTCCGTACAAAATACGGCTCTGCAAAGCGATGTTAGCTTGCGAATATAACATCGGCACCTCGTTGATCCCGACACAGCTTCCACCGATCCCAGCACTAGCAGTTAATTTCAGGCATGCTTTGACATTGGACAACAGACGTGATAATTCTGTATTCACGTATAACATATGCGAGTTAGCTTCTTTATCGGGCGGCATAGGGAACAGAACGATCGTGTGACCAACCGTATCTGAACAGATCAGACAGTCTTGAAGCATCTCTCGGGCAATACTGTTCAATGAGAATTGCAGAAGAGAAGCATCCTGAGAAGTAAATCTAGTTTCCTGCTCGGGTAACGGGTCCATGTCAACTACTGCAAGAGCGTATCGGGATGTCGGAGCCAGTCCGACTTGCACATCCTGGCTTCGCTCCAGCACTTCCCATTCCTCATATTTGCCGGACACCCAGTTCAGGAAAAAGTTGTTCTGCAAATGAGGTAAATGTTGAATCCACTTCTGCTGCAGCTCAGCCTGATCATGTCTGCGCTCCAGCTCTTCTCTTAGCTGGCTCGCCGACTCCAGGACAGACTGGAGAATTTCCTCATCACCGGCAGGTTTGAGCAAATATTTGACTACGCCTAACTCCAAAGCCGTCTGTGCATAAGTGAAATTATCATGACCACTTAATATAATCATCTTCGTTAATGGGCTTTGCTCCTGAATATGTCGAGCTAAAGTGAGACCGTCCATTCCAGGCATCTGTATATCCAGAATGACTATGTCCGGCTTGCGACGTTCCAACAGTTCGATTGCTTGCAGACCGTTATGGGCCATCCCAATAACTTCAATTCCATAGGTTTCCCAGGCAAAATTATTCGCCAGGCTATTGCATAGCCGAAGTTCATCTTCTACGATGAGCAGATTCATGCATCATTCTCCTCTGCGATTGTTGGTGCTGACCATTTTTTGCTGTATAGAAGCTGAGCCTGACATCGTTCCAATGGCAAGGAAACGGTCGATATGGTGCCTCTCTCTTCTGCGCTGTCTATCGTCAGATTAGCATCCGGGCCATACAGCATCTTGATTCTGGACATCACATTACGTAAAGCATACAGGTCTTGAACCAATTCACTAGTGAAGGACAGCTCCAACTCACCATCATCTGATATTTTACTCAATTGCTCCTGAATGTAAAGAAGACGCTCCTGAGGAATCCCTTCTCCGTTATCTTCGACAATTAGCAATAAATAGTCACCCTCAATCCGAGTGGAGATACGCAGCAACCCGTTTTTGGGCTTATGCTCCAAGCCATGAAGAATAGCATTCTCTACAAGTGGCTGGAGCAACAGCTTTAAGATCGGAATCGTCTTGCTCTCCTCCTGCACTTCATATTCGACTGAGAATTTATCCAGAAAGCGGAGCTGCTGAACACGTACATAATAGTGCAGATGCGCGATCGTTTCCTCTACAGTGAATGTATCCCTTCCTTTATTCAGACTCAACCGGAAAAATTTGGACAAATTCAGCACCATCTCGCTGATCTCGTCGGCTTCATAGTTTTTGGCTGCCCAGTAGATCGAATCCAACGTATTATAAAGAAAATGCGGGTTGATCTGCGACTGGAGAAACTTAAGCTCCGTATCGGTTAATCTTAATCGCTGCTCATAGAAGTTCTCGATCAAATCCTTTTGGTTCTGCACCATCTGATTAAAAGCCTTGGTCAAATAACCAAACTCGTCCTTGCGCTCATTCTCCAATTGAATATTGAATTTCCCGCTGCCGACCCCACGCATTCCGTGATAAAGTCTCTGTACGGGTGAGGCAATTCCGCTGTACACGGCCCAAGAGATCCAGAAAGCTAACAGCACGCTGATTCCGATAATCAAATACGTATACAGTCTGAGCGGATCAGTCTCCTCGTATAATTCTTTCATCGGCTGGAGCATAACCAAAGACCAATTATAATAGCGGGAGTCACTCTTCACGGAAAACACGGATGAGTCCTCTTCATGAACAACAAGCGGATTCGGATCCCCGGAGCCTGTTCCGGTGACCAGCTTCTGATTGTTCGTATACAAGTATATTTGGGCTTGTGGCGACGGCAGCAGCGAGCGAATCAAGTTAAGCAGCTTGTTCTTGTCAATCGTAACAATTAACAAATCAGGCTGTCGGGTCGGATTATTAAGGTCCAGAGAACGAACCAAAGAAATACTGTCTGTTCCTAGAATATTCCCAACGGTCAGATTGTCGAGCCCTGTTGCATCTTCTGGCAGGGTATAACTGATTCCTGAGCCATTTCCCACGGCGAGTTGTTGAAGCCATTGCTGCTGATTCGGATCCTGAATATGCTTAATGCCATTAATTGATGAAACGATGATATGGGAACGGGCATGATAGATCGACATTTGCGATACGATATGATTAATCGAGGTTACGTTAGCGAATTGTTTGAGAATATCTATGAAATTCAATACTCCCTGCGGAGTGAGATTTGCCCCAATCTGTTCAGACAATCTTAAGACATTAGAATCTGTTGCCACCAGGGTGGAGATTTCCTCTACATTCTGCAAAGTCAGATCCATGTAATCCATCGAGGAGTTGAGCGCGGCTTTTGTTCGATCAGCCGTCTGTTCAAGCAGTACTTCTCTGGACCGAACATTGGAGAACAGACTGATGGCAACAAGAGGCAGCAGAATGAACAAAAAGTAAAGCGTCAGTCTGAATTGTATTTTTTGAGTATATTGCCTGTGGAACCAACCGAAAAAACCTGCCATTGTACCTCCATCCTCTCCAATTTTTACAAGGCAAAAGTTCACTTGTCGCTAACTCAGAACTATTCATAAGTGTTATGCCTATTTTAGATTAATTGCTTTTTTTAATAGTGCGGTACCATTCGTTCACATCTTTAGTTATTTCGTCTCCGCCCTCTTGTTTCCACTTCTCAACATAATGGTCAAATTCATCGAGTGGAGAAACACCCAGTATAATCCTGGTGAAGGATTCCTGAAGGGAGGCAAGCTTCGTTTTATATTTTTCCATCGCGGGTGTGGGCATTCCATAGAATTGGTTCTTTATCAGGTTCTTCTCTATTAGCTGCAAATTCTCATAAAGATGGAAATGCTCGCCTAATGA
>JARBUQ010000167.1 GCA_029239545.1 Paenibacillus sp. | reverse complement strand
CATGAAGAACGGCATTAAAGCAGCAGACGCCTCAGCTATCGTAACGCCTATGGTCAACATGCCGACTCTAAGTCCATTTAAGACTAATCCAGAGCTTGTTCCTGGGCTTGGGGCTGGTACATTATTCCTGGATATGTTCGCCAAGATAATTACCGGCAAGGAAGAGCTCGACAAAGCATTTGATGCCTTTGTTGCTGACTGGACCAAACGCGGCGGCGATAAAGCGATCGTAGAAGCAACAGAATGGTATAACAAGTCAGTGAAAAAATAAATGCTGCTGCCGGTCTGCTGAGAAGTAGACCGGCAACAATCCCAAACCATTTGGGAGAAAGTACGGTGAACATGAAAAAGCTGCTGAATGACACCTCGCTTTTATGGTTGATCGCTCTGCCTGGGATCATTCATCTTGCGGTATTCAAATACGTTCCGCTGCTGGGCAACGTGATCGCGTTTCAGAATTACAACCTGTTTTTGGGGATTTGGAATAGCCCATGGGCAGGCTTTGAACATTTTGTAAGAATGTTTGCCTATGCGGAATTTTTCAAAATATTAAAAAATACGCTGTTGATCAGCTTTTATTCCATTCTATTCGGATTTCCGGCGCCACTCATGCTTGCATTGCTGCTCAATGAGGTCAGACGCTCCTGGGTCAAAAAATCAGTACAGACGCTCCTGTACTTGCCGCACTTTCTGTCTTGGATCATCGTGGGCGGTATATTCCTGAATATGTTCGAAACGTATTTCACCGATACACGCTATTTTGTCGGCATGCTGGTGTCGATTGGCATATGGAAGGAAATCGGTTGGGGAATGATCATTTATTTGGCTGCTTTGGCAGGCATCAATCCGCACTTGTACGAGGCTGCAATGGTAGACGGCGCTGGGAGATGGCGGCAAATGTGGTATGTCTCCCTGCCTTCGCTTATGCCGGCTATCGTTGTGCTGTTCCTGCTTCGTATCGGCAATATGCTGGACGCCAATGTAGAGCAGATGTTAGTGTTCCTTAATCCACTTGTTCGAGACGTAGGAGAGGTGATAGATACGTATGTGTACCGGATGGGGCTGCTAAGTGCCCAGTTCAGCTATACGACTGCGATCGGCATATTCAAGTCGCTGGTGGGCTTGACCCTGATCTTAAGCTTGAACAAATTGAGCAAAAAATTGACCGGAGAAAGCATATACTGAGCATTCCACCGCCCGATGGCAGTTTGGATGACAACCATTGAAGAAAGCGGGGAGAATGGACATGAATGGTTTAAAGTCCGAAAAGAGATTTCAGCTTGTCAATAATACGTTTCTGATTTTACTTAGTGTGTCGATGATTTTACCGATGATCCATTTGTTGGCCGTATCACTTAGCTCACCAGCATATGCCAAAGCCAAGCTTGTAAGCTTCTGGCCAAGAGGGTTTAACCTGGAGGTATATAAAACGATCTTAAGCTCGGAGCAAATGTGGAGATCCATGGGTGTGTCGGTCTATATTACCGTACTTGGAACACTTCTTACGCTGCTGTTATGCTCATCGCTTGCATACGCACTTTCCCGTCCTGGTATGAAGGGCCGCAAGTTCGTGCTTCAAGCTATCATTTTAACCTTTGTATTCTCAATTCCGCTCATCCCCGGTTATTTGGTCGTTCGGGGGGTCGGATTGGAGGATACATTATGGGCGTTAATTATTCCTGGGGCAGTAAGCGCATTTTATATTATTATAATGAAAACCTTCTTCCAGGGTTTTTCTTCCGATTTGCTGGATGCGGCCAAAATGGACGGCTGTACGGAATTTGGCATCTATGTTCGTATCATCGTGCCTTTATCCAAGGCAGTTATGGCGACAATTGCTCTATTCCATGCTGTTGGCCAGTGGAATTCCTATTTCGGGGCACTTATTTTCATTCGAACCAAAACGCTGATGCCGCTGCAAATCATTTTGCGGGAGTTCGTACAAGGAGATGAGGCTCATACGATTCAGCAGGGCATGCCAGACTTGATGGTGGCTAGCACTCCAGAGATGATTAAGGCAGGAGCCATTATATTTGGAACGCTGCCGATTTTAATTGTATACCCATTTTTGCAAAAGTATTTTGTCAAGGGAGCTACGCTTGGATCATTAAAAGAGTAGGCTGGTTTCTTAACTCAATCTTGAAAACGTGAAACCCGCTTTTACTACTATATGGGAGGCATTTCTAATGACGAAGGGGCAGCCAGCAATCTGGAGCATCCGCCCGCTTGCAATTAATAAGGCAAGCAATAACGACTGGACACAGCGAATCTCAGCTTCGCTTCACAAGTGGGTACAGTTTACTGAAACTCAATTTCAGATATGGCCGGATCAACCGCGCTGCGGGCATTTTTTTGGTGGCGCATATTGGTACGGTTTTGAATCCGGCCATACGGCAGCCGTGTACGCGGTGCTTGCAACCTTTGATGAACCGGGTGTAGAGACAAATTACAGTCAGGAGCACCTGGCCGATCGTGCCATCAGTGCGATACGTTATCTTGGTTTTACTCATGACACGGGTCCCGATGAATGCGTGCGTGTCATAGGCAAAGATCCCCGATGCAGCGGCAACAAATGGGGAGGGCTAAATGACAGCTATTTCATGGCGACGCAAGTAGGCGGCACCATCTCATATTTGGGGCTCGCAGCTTGGCTGCTATGGGACCGACTGGATGATGAAACACGCATAATGATG
Organism: Paenibacillus sp.; assembly: GCA_029239545.1. Lineage (GTDB taxonomy): Bacteria > Bacillota > Bacilli > Paenibacillales > NBRC-103111 > Paenibacillus_AA. The sequence continues at coordinate 6,566 of JARBUQ010000167.1, read as the reverse complement.
CAAAACACGATCTCGTCATATGCCAACAGATGGTCGGAAGTGGAACCGCGCAACGGAACTTATATCGACACTCAACTGGAAGAGAATGCTTGGACGGGAATCGGTATCTTTACGGCCGCCTTGATGTTCCCTGAGCATCCCAATAACGATAAATGGTGGAAGGCCTATCACAAGTGGAATATTAACACAACAACGACATTCCGCGATCGTCTTAGCAATGAACTATCGCGGGGGGTTCCACTGAGAAGCCGAGTAACCGCGATTACGCTGCACCCTGACTACACAACAGAAAATCATGCGTTTGTCCACCCTACCTACATGGCGGCAAGCATGCATTTTCGCGGTCGTGAAATTGCCGATCTGCTGTTGGCTGGCATGCCGGTTGACTCCATGGATACGCATAACGATAAGGCGATGTACGAGCATACGCTCAAGCAATGGACCGAAGCGGACGGCATCCCAACCTCCGTACAGGGCCAGGATTGGTGGTACAATCAGCAGCATGGGTTCATGCATGCCCATGCACTGATGAATGTGCTGCATCAGGATGGGGAGGCAGCAAAGCTTGAGGCTATGGCTCTATCTACCATTGAACGGCTGCAGAACAGCAACACCCGTGGTTGTTATTTGGAGCAAGAGGGCGAGCATTGCCATATTATGCCGCAGGATCATCAAACGGCAATTGACATGGAGCATATGTCAGCGTCCCATGTGCTCAATACGTATCTCATTCACAAGCTTGGCGGTGCTGGTGCCGAGCCAGTGGATAAGCAGCAATTGGATGAACGTCTTGCAGGGGTCCGAGAGTATCCTTACGGTGGATTTGTCATCCATCGGACAGAGGCGACATTCACAAGCTTCAGTTGGCGCAATCATGTCATGGCACTTAGTCAACCCAAGCATGGGGGGTGGATGCATGCACCGCTGTACGACAGCTACACGGGCAATGTCCAGATTCATCGGGTAGATGCGGGACACACACCTTTTAATGAGGCGTTCGTGATTGAAGCCAAGGAGCATTACTTGGACGTCCGTGATGACGGCTTTGCCGCTTATGCCATGTTGGAGCGTGGGAACGAGCATCTGCTGCAGCATGTCGGCTTCGTATCGCTGCCTGACGGAAGAAGCGTATATTGGGAGCAGTTTGAAGCGCTGGCTTCTGTTACAATAACGAAACTAGAGACCGGTTCAATAGGTTTACGCAATGAATTCTATAGCGAGCTGCTAGATTGGGCTAAAGGCTTCCGTAAGCTGCATTTGCCGACAACAACCGAGCGATTTGATAGCTGGCGTCCGCACAGCAGCGACAAGGTCAGGGATTATCCAGCCTGTCGTTATGTGAACATCGACAACGAGGTTGGCTACTTGCTCTACGGATCGAACGGCATCCGCTATCATAATCAGCATGTTTATCCCAAATGGAAGGGCGGAGAGGATCGACTGATCCTGAATCGCCGTGATGTTCCTGTCACGCTCTCAGCCAGTGAACGGACTTCGTTGTTTGCTATCGTAAACCTGCCGAATTTCACCGTTGCCCAAACAGTGGAATTGGCCGATCAAGGAAGATTTTACAGCGGAGCGGAGAGAAACGGAAACGGCACAGAAGACAGCAGCTCATCACCAACTGCAGACGGAGTGTTATCGAGTGCGGCGCTTTGGAAGGATGGCAGTTACTTAGTCTACTTCAACTGCGGTGAACATTCGGAAATAGTCTCTTTCACGGAACTGCTGGACGGCACGAACGTATCGCTTTTTCCAGGCTCCAATCGGATAAACAACAGCAGTCACACTTGGAGCGTAACAGTTCCTTCCGGTCGTTCGGGTTACTACTCAAGCATAGGAACGATAGATTTTGCAGCAGGGACAACTGAAGAGGCAGAGTTGGATATCAGTGTAAATGAGGAAACGGTTATTTTTATGAACACAGGCAAGCAGCACGTTTCAATCACTTTCACACGTTCAGGAAATGATGTCCGGAAGGAACGAATCGAATTGCCTCCAGGAGCTTTTTTCCAGCAACGATAATCACAGAAAGAACGAGCATATTGAGTTACTTGAATAACCCGGTGGAACTTTCCGCCTGGTTATTCGGTCTTGGCGAGCAGACAGGAAGGAACTGTTACGAAATAAAAAATGTTGTTTCGTAACAGTTCCTAAGGATGATAAGATAGGAAATGTAAGCCCTTTAACACTCAGCTAACAAATACATTGTAGAATGGAAGGTATGCATGTCTGGCGAACGTTAGGAGTCCAACAACATTAGGAGGCTTGCCTATGAACGACCGTAAGAAGATTCGAGCTTGGCTTTTGTACGACTGGGCGAACTCCGCTTTTGCTACCACCATGATGGCGGCTGTACTACCGATATTTTATAGCGATGTGGCTGCTTCAACGTTGAATAATCCTCAGTTAGCGACCTCCTACTGGGGCTTTACACAGACGATTGCGATGCTGCTTGTTGCCTTATTTGCGCCGATATTAGGTGCAATAGCGGATGAGTCAGGCTCCAAAATGGTTTTTTTGCGGATCTCGACTTACATTGGTGTTCTAGCTTCTGCTGCATTCGTTCTGGTGGGCAATGGTGATTATATTCTGGCTTCCGTATTATTCATCTTCGGATCGATTGGGTTCTCTGGCGGGAATGCTTTCTATGACTCGCTGCTGCCGGATCTGGTTGAACCTAAACGCAGGGATCATATATCCTCAAAAGGGTATATGTATGGATACATCGGCGGGGGAGTCCTGCTGGTGTTGAATTTGCTCATGATCGAGAATCACAAAATGTTTGGCATAGAGAAGCTGACAGGAACTTATTTATCATTTGTTTCGGTCGCGATTTGGTGGTTTGTTTTCTCGATTCCTATCTTCCGCAATATCAAGCAACAAGGTAGTCTGAAGGGGCATAGTATAGGCTATTATACTGCTGTTGGCTTTCGCAGAGTAACCAACACGTTTAAGAAAATTTTGATTTACCCGGAGCTAGTGAAATTTCTGATTGCCTTTTGGCTCTTTAATGACGGGATCAGCACAATCATTACAATGGCTACGGTATATGGCAAAGAAATCGGAATTGATACTACTGCGCTCATAACAGCATTAGTCATAACACAGTTCGTTGGGATACCCTGTACTTTCCTGTTCGGCAAAATTGCTGACCGATTAGGCTCCAAAGCGTCCTTATATATCTCACTTAGTATTTATGTAGTTATTGTAGGGCTTGGTTATTTTATGACGACAGCCGCTCATTTTTATGCATTGGCATTTATGGTTGGTCTCGTGCAGGGGGGCAGTCAATCCATCGCACGATCGATATTCAGCAGATTGATCCCAGCCGGACGATCAGCGGAGTTTTTCGGTTTCTTAACCGTATCGAGCAAATTTTCTTCGATTCTGGGTCCGTTCGTATTCTCAGTTGTGGGGCTTGCCTTGGGCTCCAGCCGTTTTGGAATCTTGTCCCTGGTCGTATTCTTCCTCGGAGGAATTTATATGCTGACAAAAGTCAACTTGGCCAAAGGGGAGACAGAAGCGAAGCAGGAGCAGGTTTAGCTGATCGTTGAATAGTCTAATAAGATCACCAATAAGAACAGCCGTCCGGCAGGACGGCTGTTCTTGCAGGTTAATTATTCGTAAACCGATCTGACAAAATGAATTTCCAATCCACTGTCACAGGGTCTTCCGGTCTCATAGGAGACGTTGCCGATCGTAGGGACGAGTTCTTTCCAAGATTGTTCCCTTAGTATAGAATCCTGGGTTGATATATAGTCAACTGCAGCTTGAAGTACGCGCTTGCCATCCTCCAAGGCCTGCTCCCACATGTCCCATATGCTATCGGTATAGGTTTCTTCAGGGATTGCCGGGTGATGCCAAACATTGCGGTCTTCATTAAGAATATCGAAATCCGGTAGATTACGCTCGAATACGAGCTTGCGAATATATCCGCCTGTTAATAACCGTTTCAATCCTGTTGGGTCGTGGAACAGCTTCTGTGCGCTTAGCATATCCCGGTATGCATCCTGCCAATCCTGCTCCGTTATACCTGCCGTCAGTTCAGGATAGCGGGCAGCTGTTACTTCGACCAACAGCTTTGTTACAGAGTCAGGGAGGCGTGGCCCGGCATCAAGCTGTTTCCACACGGGAGTTTTCCATGTTTCCAGCCCTAACTTACGCTTCACAATGACGGAATCCATTCCGATTTCGAAGCGCTGATGATCCCATTTGCGAAATCCGGATTTGTAGAACACATAGGGATGCATGTTGCGATCCAGAATGTGATGAGTCAGAAATCCAAGAACATACAGCACAACCGGATCATTCAGCGGTTTGCCGCTTGCGTGTTGGATGAAGTCAAGCAGTACGGGTCCGCATAGTTGGCTGTGCATAGCACTCCCGATAGCGGGCATGCCGCGGCTGGATTGCCAGGGCAGAAAATGATGATAGAACAGCAAATCCGGGCCTTGACAGCCCATCCTGAATAAATTCCGAAGCGCTGTTTTCTCCTGCGTTATGGCATTCGGCAATACCGTATCCAACAATTGCTCGCCAAAGATATAATGAGTCCAGATGTTTGGCATTTATACGGAAAGTGGTACTAGCTTCAAAGCATTTTCGGAATAGATTTTGGACAATACAGGCTCAGGTAAATCCAGGCTATTAAGCACTTCCTGATGGATGTTATCGAAATAATCACGGGCGTACAAAATACGATCCTGGAACTCAAGAATAAAGTCCTTTGCATGTTCCGGGTCGCGTTTGAACGCATTTGCCCCAGATCCTGCTGAAATATCGCAGTACAGATTCGGATATTTGCGCAGCATCTCAGTTACTTTGCCGCCTGGTTCAACCTTGCCTGTTGGATAAGCGACTTTATCGAACTGGTCATCACCCGAAATATGTGCCCAGAAGCCTGGAGCATGACCTAGAAAGATAGTTTCTGGACATGCAGCAACAGCACGTTCAAAGGAACCGATCCCTCCGCCATACCACCAATTAGGTCTAGGGTACCGACTTGGATTCTCGAACTCATAGTCAATATGTACAATTACCGGAAGCCCCTTCTCTCCGCAGAAGCGGAATAGACGAATAGCGTCCGGATTGTCATACATCATGCGCAGTTTGATTTCACCATAGATTCTGACACCGTAAAGATCAATAGCGTGGGATAATTTATCGATGGCGTCTGGACGGCGGGGGTCCGGAGCATAACCAAGGATGAATTTATCCGGGTATTTCTCAGCATAAGCCACACAACGCTCGAAGGAAATAGGTCCATTCGGCCCGTGATCCGGTACACTTTTGTTATATAGCGGGTTGTACTCATCCTTAGGGCATTCCCAGCTGATCAGCCATGTTTTGTCAATATTGTACTTGGCCATATTCTCAAGAAACCGTTCTACATTGTAACCATACCAATCGGGGTGATTATGTGCGTCAATAATCATGTGATCCTCTCCCATCATTGTTCATTACCGCTCTTATTGTACAAGTTAAATACAGGCTAGGGCAATACCTTCTTTTCAGAAAAAGGCCGCAAAAGCAGTTTATTATGGAATGCCAGAGTATTTATGAAAAAAGAATAGAAATTCCTCCTTAGGAATGGCACAATAATAAAGTTATCCAATAAATATACAAGATAAGAAAGGGTTGTATTTCATATGGCATTGTTACATTGTCACTTTCCTTCAGCAGCATTAGCCGTACAGGCTTCTATGTATGTGATTCTTCCTGATCCTAAGGCTGGGCAAGATCCTTATCGCCCCATTCCTACGCTGACTTTGCTGCATGGTCTATCCGATGATGCTGACTTTGCTGCATGGTCTATCCGATGATCACTCTACTTGGGTGCGCAGAACGTCAATAGAGCGGTATGCGGCTTCGAAGAATGTAGCGATTATTATGCCTGCCGTGAATCGCAGCTTCTATGCCAATATGGTGCATGGTGGAGATTACTGGACGTTTATTAGTGAAGAATTGCCTGCTGCAGCACGTTCCTACTTTCGCTTATCTGACCGCCGGGAGGATAATTTCGTAGCGGGTCTATCAATGGGAGGGTACGGTGCGTTTAAGCTTGCGCTTCGCTGCCCGGATCGTTATGCAGCAGCAGCCAGTTTATCCGGCGCACTTGACATCGAAACTAGACGGGACACCTTCCCACAGGATTACGCCAATATATTCGGAATTGATTCCAAGCTGAAGGGCAGTGAGCATGATTTGTTTCACTTGGCGAGTGAGTTGGCCGCTTCGGGCGAACCCCGGCCCATGCTATTTCAAGCCTGTGGAACAGAGGATTTTTTATATAAGGACAATCAACAATTTCTTGGACATGCTCGCGAGCTTGGTCTGGATCTTGTCTACGAGGAAGAACCGGGGTCCCATGAATGGGGTTACTGGGATATGAAAATTCAACGTGTTTTGCAATGGCTGCCGATCTTTCAGTAAGCAAAAAAGGGGAACCTGCTTGAGTAATGTATATCAAGCAGGTTCGTTTATTGTACTAGCCGTGTTTTATTGCACCCCGTCTTCATCTTCATCTTCCTCCGGTTTGTTGCAAGCTTCTTCTCCCAAGGACT
>JARBUQ010000166.1 GCA_029239545.1 Paenibacillus sp. | reverse complement strand
AATTGCCAGCCCGGCAATGAGTAGGAGCACCGCTTGGGAGTCTCTTCCGTAGAGCAATAGCAGGAGTAACGGTACTATGGAATGACCGAGCGCAAAAGCTTTGGCGTTCTTATGAATCATGATACACCCCTAAACATGATGGAATTACAAGTGCTGCCCGTCCATTTCCGGTGGAATTTCGCATTAATGAGTTAAGTAGAAATATTTGCTAGTTAGCCTAAAGGAAATTATAACTGATTTTAGGATCAGATTCTATGACAAAACTATATAATTTGTCGAATGCATTTTCGTAGACTTCTACAATCTTATAAAGAGAGTTGATAATTTTGCAACACTCAAGTTACACAATCTCTATTTGGTTTGATACTATGGTAATAATTCCAATAATTTGTCGAAAAGGTGAATAAGATGAAAAAAGCCTTTCTGATCAGCGCTGGCACTCTACTGTTTCTGTTGATACAATTCTGGTTCTTATTTCTTACTTTTCGCTATCCTCATACTGGTATTCTAGTGAAGATGGATGCCTCCAACGAATGGGTGATTAAGGGCTTCGAAGAGAGTGACGCCTCGATCAGAGAGAAGCTGACTATTGGCGACCGTATTATAAGCTTGAATCATAAACCGACTCAGGATCATTTCTCCGTTAAGAAATGGCGAACTGTAGACCAAGTAGATCATATGGTCATAGAGCGAGAGGATCAGATGATCGAAGTGGTATTGGAGAAGTCCCGTAGTCCTATGGATTATTTATCCTTCATAGGAGAGGCCATCTGTTTCGTCATTGCGGGTTACATTCTGTTCACCATGAGGGGCTCCAAGTCCGCAAGTTATCTGGCTATCGTATTTCTTCAGATTGGCCTGATCTTCATGACCCTGCAAGCTTCCATTCGTGGGGATTTTATGGGGAAAGTGCTGATGAGCAGCTTGATGATGGCGCTTCCAGTTATATTTTATCATTTCTTGCACGCCTTTTTTCTGGAAAAAGGGAATGTTAGAACACCAAATCGGTTTCTAGGTACGTTGTATGCTGCTATTATTCTGACAACGTTTCTGAGAATGGGCTTTTTCGTCACAAGCGAGGCTTACCCCTATTATGCCATCAACACTACGATTACGATTATTGTGTTTCTGAGCGGAATTGGCCTGAATATTTATATGATGACCTCGTTATTGATTACCTATAGAAATATGAACAATGCGATCAGCACCTTGATCAAAACGGTGTGGATCTCGATTCTGATTTCCTTTTTTCCTTTTGCTGTCTTATCGTTTCTGCCTATTCTCTTATTCGGGAAGCCTTGGGTTTCCACTTTATATACAAGTATTATAGTTACGTTCTTTCCGTTATCCTTTACTTATTTGATTGCCACCAAGCAGCTTTTTGACATCCATATAGTACTGCGCAGATTGATGCTGACAAGTTTAATTGCACTCATCCCCAGCTTGTTGATAGTCGGATTTAATGCGATCATTTTTCAGAACGAAATCACTATTATACAGGCAACTGTATTGTTCTGGCTCATTCTGCTCGTCTTTTCCATCGTCTTGTATGGACTTGAATATTTTACGACCAGGCTTGAACGAATTATGTTCCCCCGTAAGTATGTATTACAATCCGCTTTGAACAAAATTGCCAAAAGTCTCGGCGCGGTTACCAGCTTGCGAGAGCTGAAGGACATCATTCTGGTTGATATAGTGTCAGCGCTGCAAGTGCATGGCGGGGCTATCCTATTCCGTTATAAGGACGGTAATGAACTGATTAGCGAGGGTACTATCGATCTGGTTGAGGTCGAAGAACTCATCTCTATGAACCGGGTGGAGCATCCGTCCTATTTAATTTATGAAGTGAATTCTAATGAGGAATATACGAGCTATCTTATTATGACACGCAAAAAAACGAACACGCTTCTCGGGCTGGAAGATGTGCAGTGGCTCAATTTGATTATTAATTACTTGTCAGTCAGCCTGGAAAATGTATTTTTGATCCGCAAGCTCACCATGAAGCTGGAGCAGTTGGCTGCCCAGATGCCGAGCGAGCAGGAGGCCCAGGATTTAACCTGGTTTCGCAAGCTTCTGTTCGAGCTGCAGGAGAAGGAGCGAGTCCGCATTGCTACAGACATCCATGATACTACGATGCAGGATTTATTTTTTCTCAAAAGAAGGTTAAGCAGCATCCTCGATCGTTATGTCAAGGCTGATGAAGATAAGCAGAGTATGTCCGGGTTAATGGATTACTTGGAAGTCATTCATTCAAATTTGCGCCAAAGCTGCTTTGAGCTGTATCCACATTTGCTGCATGAGATTGGTTTGCTTCAAACCTTGGATAAATTAATCGAGCAGGAGCAGGCTGCCAGCGCATTCACCATTGTACTAAGCACGGAGAAAGCTGGAGCGGTAGAACGCTGCAGTCTGGATACGAAGCGTCATATATTCCGCATGGTGCAGGAGCTGTTGAACAACGCGAAGAAGCATTCAAGGGCCGAGAGAGTGGACATTGAATTCAATATTGTTAACTTTACTTTGTATGTGTTATACAAAGATGATGGAATTGGCTTCGAGCCCCTTCAATTGAATAACCAGAATGGCTTGTTCGGGATTGGAATGGAGCAGATGCGGACGCGCAGTTTACTTCTTAGCGGCAAGCTGGAGGTGGAATCCTCGTTAGGCAATGGCGTGAGCATTCAAATCACGCTTCCGCTTCAGGAAGGGAGGGTTGCATAGGTGCAACAATATAATCGGGTAGAGGAATTGCTTGCTCTGCAAAGCATATCAGAAATCTTAAATCGTTCCAACGATACGGCGGAAATGCTGCAGACTGTGCTGCTTAAGCTTATGGAAGTGACGGGACTTACGACAGGCTGGATATTCATTGCCCACGAGGAACCGCATTATACGTTCATTGCCAACCATGGATTGCCCGAAGCACTCAGTTGGGGAGATGGCACTCCCATGTGCCAAGGGCGCTGTTGGTGTCTGGATCGGCTGTGGGATGGACGTTTGAGTTATGCGAGCAATATTATTTCCTGCAAACGTATTGAGAATGCACAGCGAAATAAGTGGGGGGACACCGAGGATATTGAACATCATGCTTCAGTTCCGCTCAGAGCTGGAGAGGAGCTAATCGGCATTTTAAATATGGCGGCACCTGGCAAAAAGCACTTTTCAAACGAGGAGCTTACTCTGCTGCATACTGTTGCTAATCAGATCGGTTCGGCGATCAAACGCACGCTGTTATTTCAATCTGAACGTAAACGAGCCGACCGAATGGTCAGATGGAACGAGGCTTCTCGTTTCATCTCGGAAGCGATAGAGACGGGACTCCATCCGGAACAAATAGTTCTAGGGGTTGGAGCCTCATTCGGATGGCCGAACACGGTTTTGTTCTTGCATGACGGACAAGAATTATATCTTCGCGCTCGATATTGCGAGGGTACGAGTGTTTCGGAGGGAATCAGGATGAGCCTCTTGGATGAGAATCCGGTCAGCTCTGCTTATATAAAAGCCAACACAGTGCTCTTGATTCATAATAAAAAGCTCTACAAGGAACTCGAGGCTGTGGGAGTGAGGCCTTTTCAATCAGCTCTGGCAGCGCCTCTTTATCGGGACGATGCTGTATTTGGCGTGCTTCTCGTAACTGGTGAGCAGCCGAGACAATTTGATCAACTGGATGCAGAGATGCTGGAAGCTTTGTCTGCACAGCTTGCGCTAAGTATGGATCGAGCCAAGCTGCTCCTGCAGCGTAGAGAATTGGTTAAGCAAGAGGAGCGTCAACGATTAGCGAGAGATTTGCATGACTCGGTAACCCAGACCTTATTCTCGCTTACCCTTACTGCACGAGGAGCTGTATCCCTGACGGGGGACAATTCGGCTTTGTTGAATAACACCCTTCAGGACATTCATGATTTATCGCAGCATGCGCTTAAAGAAATGCGTTCCTTGATCGCAAAGCTGCGGCCCCCTGGACTTGAGCAAGGTCTGGCAACTGGGCTGACCCGATATGGTGAGCGATTAGGTTTGAGAATCAAGTCTAACGTGATTGGTCTTGTTGAGCTCCCTCAGACAGTGGAAGAAGCGTTATGGCGTATAGGACAAGAAGCCCTTAATAATGTAAGCAAGCATGGTCAGGTTAAGGAAGCAACGCTTACTCTGGCGTACAAAAAGGATAGTGTACGGCTTGAAGTTTCCGATCAGGGAATAGGGTTTGCCCCTGGCGGAACTGTCCGTGAAGCTGGAGTGGAGCCACATTCAGGCATAGGTTTAGCCAGTATGCGGGAGCGGTCTGCTTTATTAGGCGGCTTTACGCATATATTAAGTCACCCTCAGGGCGGGACAGTGGTTGCTGTAGATATTCCTTTCATACGGAGTGAGCAGAGCGAATGAGAATAAAACTAATGATAGTCGATGATCATGCCATTTTACTGAAAAGCCTTGCTTTCTTCTTAAGAACACAGCCTGATCTGGAGATTGTGGGCGAAGCACGCAGTGGCGAGGAAGCGCTGGAGAAAATAGAAGCGGCGCAGCCTGATCTCGTTTTGATGGACCTGTTGATGCCTGGAATGAATGGGATTGAGACAACCAGACGAATGCTTCAACTTGTCCCTGGCGTCAAAGTACTCGTGCTAACGAGTTTAGCGGAACAGGACCATGTTCGCACAGTGCTGCAAGAGGGCGCGGCCGGTTATTTACTGAAGGATATGGAGCCTGATCAACTGGTGGAAGCCATCAAAGGTGCTTTTCATGGCAATGTGCAGCTTCATCCTGATATAAAGGATATTCTGGTAGCTGGTTTAGATTCGCATTACAAAATGCAGTCCAATTCGCAGTCCGATTCGGAATATAGGCCAGATTCGGGGAAGGGCTCTTCTTTGACAGTGCGAGAGAAGGAAGTGCTCGGTGCGATTGCCAGAGGGCTAAGCAATAAGGAAATAGCGGCAGCGCTGTTCATCTCGGAGAAAACTGTCAAAACCCATGTTAGCAACATTCTCGGCAAATTGGAGTTAGATGATCGAACACAAGCGGCATTGTTCGCGGTCAAGCATGGGTTTGATTTTGCGGGAACGCGAGGAAAGTAGACAACGGGCACGTTTGTTACATCAATAGTCTTAGGAAGGTCCACCTCTGGTGGGCCTATTTGTGTAGATCCAGATACAACCATTGACTGAAGCTATAAAGCATTTAGCCATGTAAGATTGGTTTATTACAAATAATTCACTTGGAAAACAACAACTTTGCAGGAGGCGAATGAAGATGAAACTTGTCGGATTCAATGGAAGCTTATCGGCGGCATCCAATACGTACAAAGGAGTGAATGCAGTTCTTCGCTATTGTCAGGAACAAGGAGAGGAAGCCGTATTATTCGATATTCGGGAAACACCGCTCCCCCTGTTCCACCCCGAGAAGAGGGAGGAGAGGATGGATGAGCACGTCTATCGGTTCAGCAGTTTACTGGATGAAGCAGACGGAATTGTGTTAGGGAGTCCTGAATACCACAATATGATGGGAGGTTCCTTTAAGAATGCTATGGAATGGGTAGGTTCAAAGCAATTCAAGAATAAACCGGTTGCCCTCATTTCCGCTACGGGCGGGGCGTCTTCCATGACTACACTCGGTGCGATGCAAACTATGATCAGAAGCTTGCATGGCTGGATTGTACCAGTCCTTGGTTCCATCCCGGGGCATACCGAATTCAAGCCTAATGGTGAGTTCCGAGAGCCTTCCATGCAGCTGCGTTTTATGAACATCGGAGCAGAGCTGACCAGTATGGCCAAGCTGTTGAAGCAAAAACGAATGGATTGGGAACCCCCGGGAGGGCTTTGAGATGATCACACATTATGCAGAAGTTACACTGCCTACGAGTTCAATTCAAGGCGTGAAATTATTTTATGTAAGCCAATTGGGATTTACAATCGTTAGTGAAAGCGCTGGAAGCATCGTGATTCGAGTCAATGGCCATACTCACCTGACGTTTGTGGCGGGGCATGATAAGCTTGCACCTGTCCATCTGGCATTCGAGGTTCCGATGTCGGCGTTTGATCAGACGGTCGACTATTTGCGTCAACAATGCGGGCTTCCGCTTGCTTGGCCTAGTGGAACTGCTGTGACGCAATTCTCCAATGGAGTTGCGATTTATTATAAGGATGGGGACGGGAATCTGTTGGAATGGATAGCGCATCAAGTCATTCGTGAAGACGTTTTGATGCCGGAAGGGCCTTTGCAGGTCATGTACTTGAGAGAGGTTGGTTTTCCGGTACCCAATGTAACTGAAACTGTGACATGGTTTAAGTCGACGCTTGAAATGGCTGCTTTGAAATCTGATGACAAGATCACGTTTGTTAGCGGAGGGACCGTATATGCTGTTGTCGTTGATGTGAACCGAAAATGGATTCCGATCGACATGACAGCTATTCCACCTCGGATTAAGGTTGCCTTTGGCACCCCTGATCAAGATTATATACAAAGAGTGGCGAGCAGGCTGGACCAGCTGCATACCCCGTATATGCTTACTGGAACGGGAATCACTTGGGAATTCGATCCATACATAATCGAGATTCGTTTCAGTCCTGCATTCAAGAGATCCTGGCTTGAGCGTCTGAATTTGCCGGCAAGTACCTGAGGTGCTTGCTGTTTTTTTAAAAATATCTTTTTTTACTCCACCATACTAATCGACGTTTTATGCGAACTTTCACAGGAATGAGTTTGGGTCCAACGTCAAAATCAGTGCTCAACAAAATGATAAAGTTGAACTGGAGTGAGTGTCTAGGCTACGCGGTCAGCAGTTCCGTTATTTCCGTCAAAAAGCACATATAGCGGGTTTGAGCGGACACAGAATACACAGAATCCGCTATTCAAGCAAACTGTGGTCTCTTAGCGTGTTATCATGTACCATAACGGGAACGTGTGACCGAATTGTCATGGGAAACGACCATCCTCCTACAGATCCCCAGACGGGTAGATTTTGACGCCGTTCGGAAAGGTCGACCCTAACTACAAGCACTGATTCAGTGATAGAGCCTTAGTGTGACCAGCTCGTCGGCCAAAGGACCTGACTGGAGAACTTTCATCAGGATTTTTCGTATTTGGCAAATCGCGACATAATCACAACATTTGCTGCAAGTCCGGTTCGTTTCTGTTATGATTAGAAAAGGTTTTTTATTTTCCTGTCGGAGGGAGTTCCCCACATCCATGTCTACTTACATTCGTTATAGCAGCATTGAAGATATTAATGATGTTGTTGATTATTTCATGAATCACGATGAGAAATTAATCGGAAACCCATTGTTTGCAGACGGTTCGAATGTCGGAATCCTCAAACAAAGCTTATTTAATGTATTGTCCAAGGTGGAGAGCGAAACCGAATATGAGGAAATGCTTAATTACAAGCGTCTCCTATATCAACAAATTGTTCACTACGCAGAAACGCTGGAGCAAATTGAAGAGCTTAAGGAAGATCTTCATGAGCTGATCATCCATAATATTTATTTGGGCACCGAGCTTAAGCTGCTTACATGGATTTTCCAGGAGAAGTACAATCGCGAGCCTGATTTGAGCAATAAGGAGAACCATACACCGCAAGGGTTCTTGCGTTATCTGAAGCTGAACTGCAAGCCGGATGTCACCGCTCATTTTATTGGAATGGCCCTGCAGCAGTACTTGCAGACGAACCACCCGGAGGAGCCTTACTATGCTGGAGAAGCTTTCTTCACTCAGAGCTACAATTATATCGTAGAGCTTGTGCTGGAGACTGATGAGACAGAGAAGCTGCTTAAGACGATCCATGAGCAGCAGGAAGAGCTGATGTGGCTCAGAGACATGCTGATGTCAACCGAGGTGCAGCTTCAGTCAGACGCGGAGAATCAGACGCTGTTGGACAAGCAGACGAAGATGGCCTCTGATTTCATGACTGAGAAGCTTGAGATGGAATTTTTGTCCAATATTATCTTGAGGCTGTTCTAATAAGACCTTAACCCAGTACCATATATAAGGAGCGGACCGGAATGGACTGTATTTTCTGTAAAATTGTAATCGGCGATATTCCTTCCCAGAAGCTGTATGAGAATGATCATATTTATGCGTTTCGTGACATCCAGCCAGCCGCGCCTGTTCACGCCCTCATTATCCCCAAGAAACATATCGCTACGATGAATGACGTTGAGGCTGTTGATCGGGAAGTATTAGGAGAGATCCTGCTGGCCGCACCAATAATTGCCGAGCAGTTAGGGGTTGCAGAGAGCGGCTACCGCCTCATTAACAATTGTGGATCCGATGGCGGTCAGGTTGTTTACCACATTCATTTTCACTTGCTTGGCGGTGAGAAGATCGGCGGCTTGAACGTTAAGAATGCCTGATGCGGATGTCCTTTTCAAGTTAGAGCCTGTCGCCGTAAAAATAGGTTCTTTTCTCAGGTTGACACTCTAATTCTGTTTCCCGTATAATGTAATTTGATAACCGTGTTCTAGTTCTTGGGACGGTCTGTTCGGAGGGAGGGAAAAAACTAGTGTCTGAAACTCGAGTTCGTAAAAATGAAACCATCGATGCTGCACTTCGTCGCTTTAAG
>JARBUQ010000165.1 GCA_029239545.1 Paenibacillus sp. | reverse complement strand
CCGACTTGCCTCATGATTCTAGTGCATCTGTATGAAATTTCGCACATAATTTGCCGCATTCTGGTTTAATCCGTTATTATATGCGATTTTTCATACTCTTCTGACGAAAATGCAAGTATCTGCGATATTCTGTATGAAATTCCGAACACAATGGCTGCCGTTCATTCTGATCGAATCGGATCTGCAACAGGCTTCCGAACCGACAAGACGCTGATACTTATCCTGATAACATCGGCGATCGAATGGGCCTCCGCCTGTTGCAAATGTTGTATATTATGCAAGATTACGTGCTGAACATGGCAGGATAGAATGGAATCGATGTTAAGTTGGCATGCGCTTAACCTGACAACATTGGCCCACCTGCCTGCCCTCCCATGCGCCTTACTGAATCCAACCGCCAAGGACCTAACTGGTGAACTTCCGGTCAGGTTTTTCTTAGTAGTCAGTTGTTTTGGCTGAACAGCGCTTGACCGTAACGGTGACCTAGTCGGAACGTGTTTAAGACCTGTTGTCTCAACATCGTCAGGAGACGTTCGATTGTCAAGCTGATGATGCGGACACTGGATCCGTTATTTGCTCAAAAACCCCTGCTTTTGACCTATTCGCGGACACACGTTCCGTCCCCCTGGTATTAGGGGTTTTTCTCACATATGCTCGCTCATTCGCAAGTGACTTTTATGCCTATGCACCCTATTATCCAAGCGCTAAGGCTGAAGGTGACTCAGCTTGTCAGGATTGACCATGATATATACGTTCGTGATTAGATTGTGCTGCACCTGGAAGGATATAACGTTATTGATCTGTGAGCCAAAATAGGAGACGATGCCGAGCCGACCGTTGACATTAGCAAATTTGTAGGAGAAGTCTGCCGGTACTTTTTCAACAAGGCCTGCCATGAACCGTGTAATACGATCAGCTCCGAGAATGGGGCGAATGGCGGCTGTAACTTTGCCTCCACCGTCGGACAACAGTATGGCATCTTCTGTTAGGAGACTCATAAGCTTAGCTATATTGCCAGTAGTCAACGCCTGGACGAATTGTCTGGTGAGTTCGCCCGCTTGCTCCTGTAGAAGAGCAGCCTGCTGCAGGGTCGGTGCGCTTTCACTTCCATTAATGGCACGTTTCGCACGATGGAAGATTTGACGGCAATTGGCCGGGCTTTTGTCCACAATGGCGGCTATCTCCTCGTATTCATACTCGAGCACCTCTCTGAGAATGAATACCGCCCGCTCCACCCATGATAGCTGCTGCAACAGCAGCATGTATGCGGTAGAGATCGATTCATGCCGCATATATCGGAATGCCGGCTCCTCGCTGTCTCCGGCTTCAGCCTCCGTAACCACTGGTTCAGGCAGCCATGGACCAACGTAGACTTCACGCTTCTTACTGGCCGAGCGCAGTCGATCGATGCACCGATTGGTTACAATCCGGCACAGATAAGCCTTCGTATTCCTTATGGAATCCAGCTGACTACCGTTCAAATTCAGAAATGCCTCCTGCACCGCATCCTCAGCATCCATTACGCTGCCCATCATCCGATACGCTAATGCAAACAACAACGGTCTATATGATGTGTATAACTGTTCCACAGCCTGATTTTGTTCCATGAAGAAAGAGCCCTCCCCTCGCCCCAGCTCCTGAATCGTTCCTACAAAGCAACGTATCCACCTGTTACGACAGGTCGTTCAGTACGCCGACGCTCTTTAACCGCCAACCTGGCCGCTCTTCTGGCACTCGCTCCTGCAGCATCCAACAACAGCTCCCCGTGATTCACCCAATCTCCCGCAACATACAGACCTTGTATCTCTGGAACGGCTGGCCCGATCTGCTGCTCCTTTCTTCCTAGATGGGGGTAATCATGCACGACTGTAATGTTCGGCAAATATTGTCGTGTCACAACCTCACGCTCCCAATCGGGATGTAGAAGTGTCATAGTTTGCTCCAGCATCCGTTGATCAGCTTTGGGGTCGCTATCCGCAGTACCATTATATTTGGTCAGGTGTACGACAAGATTACCGCCATCGCTAAGCTTGGCCGCAGCAGAATGATTGCTGAAAAATATCGGACGATCAATGCCAATGGACAGATTACGTCCAGTTACAGGTATTCGCTTCAGACACAGGTCCAGAGAAGCAACCCTTGCAGGACGGGCTTCTTCCTTCCAGCGCTTCAGACTTGTCTCTTCTGCTCCACGTACCATTCGATAAGTGTCCGTCGGCGATGCAGTGCTGATAACCTGTGCAACATCCCAAGCCCTCCCATCCGTCAGTACTATTCTACGAACAGCAGCTTGCTCCAACTCAATCTCGGACACATTGCAGCTTTCCATAATATCAACACCGGCTTGAACGGCCTTGACACGAAGCTGATCGACAATAGTCTGCCAGCCTCCATCCAAATACTGCACTCCGAATTTCAAGGAGCTCTGCACCTGCCTTAAAGCAGGCCCCGCAGTCTGGTGGTCGGGATCAAAGGTGTAGGTAGCCGTTCTGGCTAGGGCATAGAAGAGATGACGGACCATAGGGTCCCGGATCTCCCTCTCTGCCCACTCCCTCAAGCTGATCAAAGGAATTGCTGCAGACTCCACCTTTCCGAGACTTGATAGCAATCCCGCTAACTGAAGCTTGGCAGACCAGGAGAGGAATGAGGAGAACAACACTTTGACAGGATCGCTTAAGGGGACAACCTTTCCCTTCCAGATTCCAGTACCTCTCGTTGAAGGGCTTCCACCTTCCAGCTTCACTCCATGCTCCTTCAAGATCGAATAAGCTTCACCACCACGGTATATAGCATGCCCTC
Source organism: Paenibacillus sp. (assembly GCA_029239545.1). Lineage (GTDB taxonomy): Bacteria > Bacillota > Bacilli > Paenibacillales > NBRC-103111 > Paenibacillus_AA. The sequence continues at coordinate 5,812 of JARBUQ010000165.1, read as the reverse complement.
CCAGATTAAAAAGGGCTCCGTTTCTGTTAACCGTAATTCCCCGTCCGCCAACTTGCCCGGATTTCTCCAAAAGCACTACTCTTTGACCTGCCTGAGCCGATTCAAGAGCCGCTATTAATCCAGAAATTCCTCCGCCGATGACCGCAATATCATAAGTTTTCACTTGGCTTCACCCTCCACTATGAGTTCTTTCAATGTTAAGGCGCAGATGGAGGATGTTTTGTGACAAACTTTTAGAAAAAAAGGTCAAAGGCTGAAATTATAGTATGGACTTGCTCTGGATATCCTTACTTGATTCCTTTTCCGCCTAGAGTCTGAAGCTTAATTTGCTCCATGCCCGCAATCAAAGGCCTTCCCCGCTGAATGAGCATCTTCGTCGACTCCAAGGTAAGAGAGCCTTGGTGCGCCGCTTGATCGACCCACACCTCTGTCACCCAGATCGCATCCGGTTCTTCGTCGGTAATATTAACCACATACAACTCACAGCCTTCAACTGCCTCCATTAAGGAAGCCGCTTCAAGGAGCACTTGTGCTAATTCATCGCGTTTACCCGGTTGTGCTATGCACTTGCCATATAGACCAAACTTACTCATATAGGATTGCCCTCCTAGGTACTTTTTCCATAAGTGTACATGATCTTCCCTGACAACCCTAGTCAGTGGATTTTAGAGGGTACGCGTATTACCGGCTTAGCAAATGGAGCATTAAAGCTTTCTGAACATGCATCCTGTTCTCGGCTTGCTGATAAATAATCGATTTCTCGCTTTCTACCAAGGCTTCCTCTATCTCGAACCCAGGATGAATGGGCATGTCATGCAAAATATAGGGGTTATATCCTTGAAGGTTCTGACGATTAACTTGGAAGGGCATCATCTGCTGAATACGTCTTTTTTGTTCCTCCTGGTAGCGGGGATCTTGGTAAAACTCCATATCTACCCAGGTATCCGTGTACACATAATCCGAGACAGCTGCAGCATCATATAATTCCGTTGTATTCACGATAAACCCACTCTTATATGCCTCCTGCATCAGCTCTTCATCCCACGAAGGTTCATTAATAATCGGAGTGACCAAATGAAGCTTGATCCCGAGCGTCATACAGCCTGCCACAAGTGAATTAGCCACGTTATTATGAATTCCCACATACGTGAGGGTGACTGATTCGAATGAACCGGACACTTCATAGATCGTCATAAGATCGGCCAAAGCCTGGCACGGGTGATATTTCTCACAGCAGCCATTAATAACGGGCACATTGGAGTATTTCGCCAATTCCAGCAAATCACTGTGTTTCTTCAGTCTGGCCATAATGAGATCGCTATTGCGCGATGCATACCGGACCTCGTATTGAATAGGTGAAAGGCTGAAATTACTGGAATCCCAATCCATTGTAACGGCATAACCCCCCATTTGATTTATACCAGCTTGAAAAGAGAGATTCGTTCTCGTGGAGGTTTTCTGAAAAAGCATAAGCAGACCTTTGCGATGGCAGGCCTCATAGTAGGATTGCGGAGCCTGCTTGATGTCTACGGCTTTGCGAATAATGTCTAGCAATGTGTCGTAATCGAATTCTTTCAGCGATAAAAAATGGTTCAATGCATTCACCTCGACTGTTTAAATGAATATTTATTATTAATTTTGTATAATTATACATTCTAGTGATTCGCATTTCCATTGTCAAATTGATCCGAGGTTTATTTCCTTTTATTATCGCCAGAAGGTGTTAAATGCTGTATAATTTTATTTATCCGATGAGAATGGTGGGATTAATATGAGCACGAAGCCTCGTTCTATTCCTCGCCCGCTGGTGAGGGTTAATCAATGGGTTATTGTATTATCTGTAGTCGCTGCTTGGCTGTCCGGTTTATATTGGATACTCGCTATACCGCTTGCGGCAGGTCTCCTTGGACTATTCACAGGATTCAATCCTGTTATACGATTGGCGCGATTATTTCTTCGCAAGCCCGCTTCCTCTTACATCCCAGAGGATTGGAACGAGCAGCAGTTCAATCAGACGATTGCTGTCGTGTGTCTGTCTGTTGGTTTGGTGAGTTACATCCAGCAATGGACCACAACAGCTTATATATTCACAGCACTTGTCGGTACAGCCGCATTCGTTGCCATCCTCGGATTCTGCGTGGGCTGCTTCATGCGTTATCAGCTGTTGCGACTACGCAGAGCGTATAAATCCTGATATTCGCGACAAGGACCTGGCCACTGGCCAGGTCCTTCTCATTCACATTAATATCCACAAACCCCTGCATTACCTCTCCCAGTTCCTAACCATGTTTCATGTTTCTCATCCTACTGGATAACCAGAAGAACGTCAATTCGGGCGATTATTTATATAGTTAGAGAGTAGTGTACAACTCAATCCGAATGGAGTGTGGAACATGCAAGTACATCGGCATACGATAAAAGATGAGGACAAGCGGCGCTTTTGGGAGGATGGCTACTGGATTAGCCCGAAGCTCATCGATGACGAGCAGATCGCCAGATTAAGAACGGCGCATGAGCGTATATGGGCCCACGACTTCGATGGGGACGGATATCCTATGAGTCCGAGTCGAACATCTGACGATCCGTTCAAGCTTCGCAAGCATGACAATGCATGGTGGATCAACGACGAAGTGCAAAGCATCGTGACGAGTCCTTATATCGGGGAGTTGGCGGCTGACTTGCTTGAGATCGATTCCGTCAGGCTGTGGCATGATCAGGTCATCTACAAGCCCGGAACCAGCGGTAAGGAAACGAAAGCAGGCAATGTCGGATGGCATCAGGATTACGGTTACTGGCAATGCGCGGGTACGACGAATATGATCACCGTATGGATCGCTCTGCAGGACACCGATCTGACCAACGGAGGAATGATGACCATTCTTGGCTCTCATAAGTGGGGAGTAGTCGAGGAAAGCGACACCTTCTTCGATCCCGACCTGGAAGCACTCAAGCAGAAATTTGATGGCAAAGGGCAACCTTGGATTGAAGAGCCCTGCATTCTGAAAGCAGGCCAGGCCAGCTTCCATCATGCTTTAACATTCCACGGATCCTCTGTGAACCTGACGGATCAGCCCAGGCTATCCGTTGTCGCCCACTTGATGCCAGGGGATACCCCCTATCGCGCGCGCATTTCCAACCATGACAATATCAAATTGCTCGGACCCAGACCCCGCGACGGTCAGCTCTTTGACAACGCTTATTTCCCCCTTTTGTTCGAACGGGGCGTCATCCAATAACCTCAAGCAGCCATTGCGTATGAAGCGCAATGGCTGTTTGTTCTTACACCTTATAACCAAGCCCGCTTGTACTGTTGGGGTAATTCTATTGCAGCCTGCAGCTGCTTGGCAGCAAGACTTGGCCAGTACGGGTTGCGCAGCAGCTCACGACCGAGGAATATCAGGTCAGCCTGTTCCTGCTGTATGATCCGATCGGCATGCTCAGCTTCCGTAATCAAGCCAACAGCCCCCGTTGCAATGCCCGCTTCCTTACGGATTTGCTCCGCATAGGGGACCTGGTAGCCCGGATACAGCTCTATAGAAGCCGGCACTACTGCTCCTGAGCTGCAATCAACCAGATCTACACCCAATTGTTTCATCCGCTTCGAATAATACACATAATCACTAATTCCATTGCCTTCCGGGTGATATTCATTCGCTGATACTCTTACCAACAAAGGTCCATCCCAAACAGCACGAACAGCAACAATTGTCTCCTCCAGAAAGCGGAATCGCTTATCGCGATCTCCCCCATAAGCATCCTCACGATGATTGGCTAGCGGTGACAGAAATTCATTGATTAAGTAGCCATGCGCACCATGAATCTCGATTACATCGAAGCCAGCTTCCGCGGCTCGTCTGGCAGCAGCCTGAAAAGCTCTGACATTCTCCCCAATCTGCTCCACAGTCAGCTCTGATGGAGTGCGCGATTGCTCGTTGAATGCAATTGCAGAAGGTGCAACAATCTCTCCGTGCACCATGGCTTTCCTGCCTGCATGCGCAATCTGAATCCCGATCTTGCTGCCTTGTTGATGAACAAGAGCTGCCAATTCCCGCAAGCCCTCAATATGAGCATCACTCCAGATTCCCAGGTCATTAGCCGAAATTCTTCCCTGTTCTGTAACGGCAGAAGCCTCGAGAATAATTAAGCCAGCTTGTCCTGCTGCACGACTGGTGTAATGGGTTTTGTGGAAATTCGTCACCTTACCATCTTCCTCGGGGCAGGAGTACATACACATCGGAGACATGACAACCCGATTCTTCAATTCGATGTTTCTTATCTTATAGGGTGTGAACAGCATGAACGCACAATCCTTTCTTGAAGTGTTATTATTTTCTCCTATCTGGTGATGCTATAATCTCAACTATTATTCCGATTATTCCAATGCAATAACTTATATATACTATAACGCACTACAGCCAAAAAACCAAATCGTTCTCGTTCTGTATATAGTAACCCTTAACAGGACAAGCCCTGTTTGAATTTTGTTCATATGGGTAAGAAGAATTAGCAAGCCTTAATTAAAGCGGACCATCAGGTTCAGCATACCATTGGGAGGTAATTACTATGGAACAAGGCAAAAAGATTGTTGGAGTTTTTCATACCGAGCAGGAAGCCGTTCAGGCGATTGAAGGGCTAAAGCGACAAGGCTACACGTCCGATGAAATATCCGTTGTTGGTAGAAATAGAGATGATATTGAAGCTGTCACTGAAGAAACGGGAACCAAGGCGCCTGAAGGTACAGTAGCTGGTATGGCAACAGGTGGAGTATTGGGCGGTGTTACCGGGTTATTGGCAGGCATCGGCTTGCTGGCTATCCCAGGTGTTGGTCCAATCCTCGCTGCCGGACCGATTGCTGCTACTATAACTGGAATGGCTGTCGGTGCCGGAGCAGGCGGAGTAGTAGGCGGACTGATCGGACTTGGTATTCCTGAGGAAGAAGCACGTCAATATAACGACTACGTGAATGATGGACGTATCTTGGTTATGGTCGATTCCGATGTTGACCGCAACCGCTCTGTATACGATACATTCCGTTCCAACAACTCGCTCAATGCCGATACCTACGACACTATGTATGGGGCCGGGACAACAAGGCGCCATTAATTTAAGCAGCAAGATGAGCGCCCTAACAGGCTCTCACATATTCTGAATGAATGATAAGAATGCATCCCCGCATATTCAGGCAATGTAGAGGTTCTTGAACCTCTATGCTGCCAAGATGTGGAGGTGCATTTTTATTGTCTATCCGTACTCGTCGTTCGAACCGCGCGCATCCCAGCGCACACATCTATAGGAAAAACCTATTAAGTCTATCCAAATTATATATTTCTAATTATAAACAAGAACGTGTAATATACAGAACAAAGCTTCAGTTAACGAGTTCATTGTCATTATTTCATAATCGAACCAACAAGGAGGAATACTTGTGAGTGATCTTATTAAGCAGCAATTTGATGCTGTAGCAAAAAACTACGATAACGAGAGACGTCAATTAATTCCATGCTTCGATGATTTTTACGGTACCGCAGCCCACTGGATTAAAACGAGCCGCCAAGCTCCCCGCATTCTCGATTTGGGGGCGGGGACAGGACTTTTCTCCTCTTACGCCCGGCACAAATTCCCGAAGGCTGAGCTGACGTTAATTGATTTCAGTGAAGAGATGCTGAAAGGTGCTCGGGTCAGATTCGCGAACGATCCCCTTATCCATTATGCAGTTGCAGACTATGTTGATTATGAGTACAAAGAACAATACGACGCAGTGATCTCATCGCTGTCAATTCACCATTTGTCCCACGACAATAAAAGGAAACTG
>JARBUQ010000164.1 GCA_029239545.1 Paenibacillus sp. | reverse complement strand
TTGTGATGTTGATCGGTTGTCCATTACGCATAATGGTAAGGGATAAGTTGCGGTTCTGCTCTCCTGCTTTTTTCACGATATCCGCGACTTCGGTAACATCTTTAATGCGCACATCATCAATCTTCACAATAAGATCACCAACTTGAACCTTTGCTGCTTCACCTGGGGATGTTTTGTTGTTCTCTGCAGCTGATACAAGATGATGACCGACTACCATGATCCCGTCCGATTTGATTTTGACTCCGATCGTTTGCCCGCCTGGAATGACCTTGAGGTCTGGGACAACGTTCACCTTAACGGTCTTCAACGGAATTTTACCGAACAGCTTCAGCTTCATTTCTGTAGCGCCGCTTTGATCGGAGTGAAGGGAGATCGGCTCCTTCAAATCCACTTGGAACGAGTGCCGGGCATCCCCATTCACCTTCACGATATCGGGGTTGACGGTCACTTGAGCGTGCACGGGCATAGATAGATGAAGCTGCTTGTCTTGACCTGAGAACAAACGAAGTTCATCAGGAAACGACGCAAAATTCTGAAAAGGCGTGGAGATACATCCCAAACTAACGATGAAAACAAGCATAAGTCCGATGTATCTTTTCGTTTTGCCGGAACCCAACTTCGATCACGCTCCCCTTTGTGCCTGACTAAAGATGCTTTTGGTGTACCTATAAGGTAACCCCAGCCGGGTAGTTTTATAAAGTGAAAATGATCCCACTATTCCTTCATTTAACTTGGATTGGCGGTCATTTTCTTTTCATTAGCCAGCTGTACCATTTCACGGGCGTGATTAAGCGTTGTCTCCGTTACTTCTACTCCTCCAAGCATTCGCGCAAGCTCTCTTATCCTTTCCACAGGCTGAAGGTCGGTTACTCGCGTGTAGGTCCTCTCTCCGTCAATCGTCTTGTGGATCGCGTAGTGAGCATCAGCCATACAAGCCACCTGAGGCAAATGAGTAATGGAGAATACTTGACAGTGTCGGGACAGTGCAGACATCTTCTCAGCTATCGCCTGCGCCGCACGACCGCTAACCCCAGTGTCCACCTCATCAAATACAAGAACCGGAATGCGGTCCAACCGGGAAAATATCGTTTTCATAGCGAGCATAATTCTTGAAAGCTCGCCCCCTGAAGCGACCTTGGCTAAAGGACGCAAAGGCTCCCCCGGATTAGCAGCAATAAGGAATTCAACCTTGTCGAGACCCTCACGCGTCATTTTGCCGATGTCTAATCGCTCTAATGAAGCCTCGAACCGCGTCCGCTCCATATGCAAATCCTTGAGCTCCTGCTCAATCTCACGGGCCAGACGTTCTGCAGCCTGCTTGCGATAACCGGACAAACGCTGCCCTAGCTCCGTAATAATCGATTGCTGCTTCTCAGTAGCGAGTCGAAGCGCCTCAAGCCGTTCTTCTTTATTGTCTAGCACATCCATCTCGTTCTTAATGGACTTCAGATAAGCCAGGATGTCTGGAATCGAATCGCCGTACTTCCTCCGCAATGTGGCAAGCAAATCAAGCCTGTGCTCGATTTCATCCAATCGTGTCGGATTGAACTCGATCCCGTCGCGATAGTCACGCAATTGAAAAGCCGCATCCTCCAGCTGATAATAAGCCGTTTGAATTTGCTCTGCCAAGGGTTTAAGCACACTCGGATCAACCGATGAAATATCAAGTACGCGTTGCATCGCCTTGCTGATGGACGACAATCCGCCCTTGCTGTTACCGCCGAATAAAGCTTCGTAAGCGTCAGCTACGCTCTGTGCGCATTTCTCTGCATTAGCTAGCTTGCGCTTTTCTTCCAATAACGATTCGTCTTCGCCAATTTTTAGATCAGCTGCCGTTATTTCTTCGATTTGAAATCGGTACAGATCCCCCATTTGGAGCGCTTTTTTACCTGTATCCTCGAGTTGACGCCATTCTTTTCGCATATTCGCATACTGGTCGTAAGCCTCTTCATACTGCAGCTTCAATGGACCAATGTGCTCTGTATCGTACAAATCCAACCAATGCAAATGCTCCTCTGGCTTCATTAAAGACTGATGCTCGTGCTGACCATGAATGTTAACCAGACAATCGCCGACCTGACGAAGCATCGACAAATTAACAAGCTGACCATTCAGACGACTTGTGCTTTTGCCCTGTGCGGAAATTTCCCTGCGAACAACAATCGTTTCATCCGGGGCAGCATGGATGCCCAGACGAGCTGTAACCGCCCATACCGGATGTGTAGGTGAAACATCGAACTGTGCCTCTATCTCAGCTTTATCACAGCCGTAACGCACCAAATCGGAAGCTCCACGAGCTCCCGCAATTAAACTAAGCGCATCAATTATAATCGACTTTCCCGCGCCAGTCTCACCTGTAAGCACATGAAACCCGCGATGAAAAGTAAGCGATACCGACTCAATAACCGCAAGATTGCGAATGGATATTTCCGTTAACATGGTCAACGCCCCCTAACTGCCCAGCATAGCGAGAAATTGTTCGACAATAGTACCGCTTTTTTCCTTGGAACGACAAATAATCAGAATGGTATCGTCACCACAAATCGTTCCCATAATAGTCGGCCATTCCAGACTGTCAATCAATGCGCCTATGGTGTTGGCTGTACCTGGCAAACATTTCATCACAACCAGATTATCGGTGTAGTCGATGTGTACGAAATGATCCGCCAGTGCACGTTTGAGCTTCTGTACAGGATTGAATCTTTGGTCAGCCGGCATTGAATATTTATAGCGTCCATCGTCTACGGGCACTTTGATCAAATGAAGCTCCTTGATGTCTCGTGACACTGTGGCCTGAGTGACATGATACCCGGCCGCACTAAGCTGCTCGACCAGTTCGTCTTGGGTTTCAATAGTTTGGTTGGAAATAATATCGCGAATTTTAAAATGGCGCTGCGCTTTCATGATGGGTCCCCCATTTCAGTTCATCCTTCAATTTCAAACTGTATCCTACGTATGGAACGGTTCGGCACATCCACATACAGCACTCCCGCTGCTTGCGGGTACAACAGGCTGTATACAAGTAGATGCTCTCGGATCCCGCTTCCGGTCATTTCTATAGGTTTCCTCTCTTTTGCGAATTTCACGACAAACCATTGTCGATCTTTCTCCACGAAACCATCGGCGAATAGTCGACTCTCAAGCTGATTGTCGTCCACGGTAATTGTAATGGGTATTTTCACCTTCCCGGCAAGCCATTCATAGCCAGCCCCCTGAATGAGCTCCAGAGCCTCTTCTGAGCTAACAATAATCTCATCATGCATTGGCACAGAGCTGTAAACGGTCAGATCGCCCTGTTGCCGCTTCAATCGAAAGTACAGCCATCCGGCCGCACCAAGCAAGAGCAGTATAATAACCCAAGAATCACTGGCCTGCACGACTGATCACCTCGTCTAGTACATTCTAGGGGAGAGCCTTAAAATCCTGTCTGCCTGCAAAATGTTTTGGTACGATGGCGATGGTGTAAGCGGTGGATAGCAGATGGTTCTGAACAGTTCGGACACAAAAAACCGCTCATGTCCCGAATGCGGAAATGAACGGTGTGCTTCACACGTCAATGTCATAATTATACCTTATTTACATCAATATGTCATGTGTCATCTACCGAAATTTTCCATTCGCAGCTAGAACGGTTTCCTCAATTAAGCTATCGGCCTGCTCCACAGTCAAACACCCCTCCGCTAATCCGCTATTTACGAAGTGAGCAAGAAACTCAATGTTCCCTTCCCCGCCGGTTATGGGAGAATAAGTCAAGCCCTTGATACCGAACCCGGTTTCCCTTGCAAAACCTAACACGGTCCGCAATACCTCACGATGCGTATCGGGATCCCGAACGACGCCTGACTTGCCAACCTTCTCCCGGCCCGCCTCGAACTGAGGCTTGATCAGCGCAACCGTCTCCCCATGCTCGGCTAATATTTCATGAAGAGGAGGAAGAATAATTTTCAAAGAAATAAACGATACATCGATACTGGCGAATGTCGGTGCTGGTCCCTGCAGATCCTCCGGCTTCACGTAACGGAAATTGGTGCGCTCCATGACCTGGACTCGAGGATCATTGCGCAGCTTCCAATCCAGCTGATTGTAACCCACATCCAGCGCGTACACGTAAGAAGCACCCTGCTGTAAGGCGCAGTCGGTGAACCCTCCAGTAGAAGCTCCGATGTCCAGCATGACCGCCCCTTCCACCGATATGCCGAATGTTTCTAACGCCTTCGCCAGCTTCAAGCCCCCCCGACTCACGTAGGGATGTGGCGCTCCCTTCACAGTCAGCTTCGCTTCGCGAGGCACCTTGGTGCCGGCCTTGTCGACACGTTCCTCTTGAACAAAAACAAGGCCGGCCATAATGGCCGACTTTGCTTTTTCCCTGCTATCGTAATAGCCTTGCTCCACTAATAATACGTCCAGACGTTCTTTGCTTCCTGCTGCCATTGAAGGTACAAGTCTCCTATCCAAGCCTCGTTAGGCGCGTTGTCTCTTCCGTGTCATTAGCGCCTTCACTTCGGTCACAATTCGCTCTACGGTAATCCCTGTCTCTTGGCGCTGTTCTTTGACGCTGCCATGCTCAACGAAGTAATCGGGCACACCGATCACCTTGACCTTCATGCCATAAATGTTGCGCGCTGCATAGAATTCAAGCACCGCACTGCCGAAACCGCCTATCTCCGTGCCCTCCTCCAGCGTCAATACACTGCAGCCGTCCTTATAGAGCTTGAGAAGCATATCCTCATCAACCGGCTTAATAAATCGGGCATTGATGACACGCAGTTGAACCCCTTCGCTCTTCAACTGCTCAGCGGCTTCTTCCGCCAATTGCAGCAGAGGACCCATAGCTAATACGGCAAATCCTTCCCCATCGCGAACGACTTCCCACGAACCGATAGGAATCGGCTTCATGACCGGCTCCATGTCGACCCCTACGCCATTAAGACGCGGATAACGCACGGCAATAGGACCATCTTCATAATCGACAGCGGTCTTCATCATATGCCTCAGCTCATTCTCGTTCTTAGGCATCATAATAACCATGTTCGGAATGCTGCGCAGAAAAGCCATATCATAAACGCCCTGATGTGTCTCGCCGTCTGCCCCTACAAATCCTGCCCGGTCAATCGCGAATATAACATTCGCGTTCTGGCGGCATATATCATGCACAACTTGGTCATATGCGCGCTGTAAGAAGGTCGAATAAACCGCGAATACCGGCTTCAGCCCTTCCATTGCCAGAGAAGCGCACAATGTAGCCGCATGCTGCTCAGCAATCCCTACATCGATCATGCGATCAGGGAACAGCTTGGCGAACTTAAGCAATCCGGAACCTGAAGGCATAGCCGGCGTGACCGCTACGATTCGCTTGTCCTGCTCAGCCAGTTCTATGAGCGCCTGACTGAACACTTCCGTATACATGGGAGGTCCTACAGCCTTAACGAACTGCCCAGACTCGATCTTGTACGGACCTCCGCCATGCCAGGACTGGGAGTCCGCCTCGGCAGGTGAATAACCCTTGCCCTTCACCGTTAGAACATGTATAAGGACAGGGCCGTTCACTTTCTCGGCCTGCTTGAACGTTTCTAACAGCTTGGGAAGGTTATGCCCATCGATAGGCCCCATATAAGTCAGTCCTAATTCCTCGAATAATACTCCGGATACGACCATATATTTCAAGCTATCCTTGACCCGCTCGGCTGTCTTAGCAAGGGTGCCACCTATCGCTGGAATTTTCTTGAGCAGATGTTCTATCTCTTCTTTGGCCTTCAGGTAAGTCTTGTCGGAACGGATCTTGCACAAGTAATTATGAATTGCACCCACATTCGGCGCTATGGACATTTCGTTGTCATTCAATACAACAATCAGATTCTTCTTCTCGTGCCCGATGTGATTCAAGGCTTCGAGTGCCATCCCGCCGGTCAAAGCACCGTCGCCGATAACCGCTATTACCTTGTTCGTCTCACCTTTGAAATCCCTTGCAATCGCCATCCCCATAGCCGCTGACAGCGAGGTGCTGCTGTGCCCGGCTTCCCATACATCGTGCTCGCTCTCCGAGCGTTTCACGAAACCGCACATGCCCTTATACTTACGCAGCGTATCGAATTGATCTTTACGTCCTGTAAGCAGCTTATGTACGTACGATTGATGGCCCACATCAAATATAAATTTGTCCTTCGGACTATCGTATAAATAATGCATCGCCAAAGTCAGCTCAACAACCCCAAGGTTGGGAGCAAGATGACCGCCTGTCCTGGACAGGTTGTCAATTAAAAATTGACGAATTTCTTCTGCCAACGATTCCAATTGAATACTGGACAGCCTTTTAAGGTCTTTTGGCGAGTTAATTTGATTTAGCAGCACGTTTAGAGCCCCGCTTTCCGATCGACTATCACACTATAATTCCCAAGAAGCTCCGACTAATACAGCTTATCCTTGCGGTGCAGAATGACGCCATTATGGTTTATGTGATCCATTATAGCATAACAAAAACCTGACTGGAAGTTTACTCGTCAGGTCCATGGCTTTGGATACAGTTTAGCGCATGGAAGGGATAGGCAGATAAGCTCCAAATTCATGCGTATGATTAAGGGTGAGCAGAGTCAGCTTTCGTCAAACAAATACGGCACACCAGCTATTCTAACGCCTCAGTTGTGGTAAAGTGGACAGTAGAGAATGTTACCTACCCATTAATCAGGAGGCTATTACTGCACTATGGAACCCTTAAAAAACTTGTACACAAGAGCTTTTCTCGAACGATTCGCGGACATCGTCAAGCAAGAATACAACGGCTTCGATACCGGGCGATTCCTGCAGCTAATCTATGATGAGGAATGGGAAGCCCGGGAGCTGAAACAAAGAATGCGGCATATCGCGGTCTCACTTACGGAGACGCTGCCTCCTTCCTATGCAGAGGCGCTCGGAATTCTAACCGCCATCGCACCGCAATGCAGAGGTTTTGAATATTTGTTTTTCCCCGAGTTTATTGAGATCAATGGTTTGGAGTACTATGATCTGTCCATTGCCGCTCTGGAGCATTTCACGCGGTTCTCGAGCTGTGAATTTGCTGTCAGGCCTTTCATAGTGAAGTATCCGGACGCAATGATGAATCAGATGCTGAGCTGGGCACATCACGACAATGAGCATGTTCGCCGCTTAGCCAGTGAAGGATGCAGGCCGCGGCTTCCGTGGGCAATGAGCCTGAATGCATTTAAAGTAAATCCCGCTCCAATCCTGCCTATTCTTGAAACGTTGAAGGAAGACAGCTCCGAATATGTGAGAAAAAGCGTTGCCAATAATCTGAATGACATTGCCAAGGACCATCCGGGGCTTGTGCTTGAGCTTGCTCACAAATGGCACGGCCACCATGCTTACACCGATTGGATTGTGAGACATGGATGCCGGACTCTTTTGAAGAAGGGGAATCCTCAAGCTCTCGCGTTGTTCGGTTTTACTGGGTCGGCCGACATACTGGCTAACAGCATACAAGTCTTGACACCCTCCATCCGTGTTGGAGAAGAGCTAGTGTTCTCCTGTTCCATTCAGAACAACACCAACAGTCCCAAGAAGCTGCGTGTAGAATATGAGATTGGGTTCGTCAAAGCAAATGGCAATCTTAGCCCCAAGAGATTCAAACTATCGGAGAAAGAGTACGGGGTCGGAGATTATGAGGTGACCAAGAAGCATTCATTCAAACTCATCACCACTCGTCAATATTATGCAGGTACGCATCAATTGAGCATTTTTATCAACGGCCAGGAAATGGGTTCGGTATTATTTGATCTGACTTTTGAATAAGCAATCAAAAAAGAGGATAACCCCTATCACCTCAGTGCGGTAATCTGTTAACGAACCTTCTGATCGGTTAAGAAAAACTTGACTGGGAGTTGGGAGTTGACCAGTCAGGTCCTTGGCGGTTGAGTTCAGTAAGACGCATGGAAGGGCAGTCAAGTGAGCTCCATGCTTATGCTTACGATGTAGTTTTCTTCGAAAACTTTTGGCTGTTGTCTTTGGGTTCCTTGGATTCTATTATTTAGAGGTTGGGACCCAAAGACAAAGCCGAACACTTCGTTTCTCCGCTTCACCTGCCACCCCCTTGGGTTCGACTCGGATTAGGGAGTTACGTTCTCCTTGCGCTCTGCATCCGCTTGATTCGGAAGCACATCTTCGATCCGGTATTCATATCCCTGTACCCCCTTGTAATATTCGGGGGTTCATTTCTCCCCCACAGCTTTCATAACCAAACTTCGGGGGTAAGCTTGGATCCCCGCCAACCATTCGCTCAAGGTATCGCACGACTCCAAGTGGAATTGCTTATTAACGCATTCTTTCCTACATCTCTAGATCCGAGTCCTTATGCACCCATTCGTTAACCCACGTTATTAGTTAAGCTACCTTAACCAATAGCCTAAGATGAGTTTACTATTTCTCGGTTTCCTCTTTTTGGGCTTGAATTTGTGATAATTGTTTTTTGCTATTAGCTAAGTTTGCTTTACTAGTGAACCTGAGCTAACCGCGTGCGGGCCAGCTCCCAGGCAAAAACCTCCATCCTGCGTTCATTTAATTGCCAAAAGGCAATTAATTTCACTCTGGACCCCGAATTAGCCGACTTTAACTGCAGAACCGCAACTATTTCCCACTAAACGATCCCCGAATCGACTCTTTTACCCATTTAATTGCTTTTCTGCAATTAATCCGGCCTCACTAGTCGG
>JARBUQ010000163.1 GCA_029239545.1 Paenibacillus sp. | reverse complement strand
AATAACAGGGCCATCAGCCAACGGATCGGAGTAAGGCACTCCGAGCTCGATCAGATCTGCTCCTGCCGCTTCCAACTGAATCAGAATCTCAATGGACGTATTCGGGTCCGGATCACCAATCGTCACGAAAGGAATAAATGCAGTGCGCTTCTGATCACGCAGCTCTGCGAACTTGGCGTCAATGCGATTCACTGGCGTTTCCCCCTAAGTATGACATAATCGACTCTACATCCTTATCTCCACGCCCTGACAGGCTAACTACGATCAATTGATCCGGACGCATCGTAGGAGCAAGCTTCCTTACATGAGCTAACGCGTGTGCGCTCTCTAGCGCCGGAATAATACCTTCCGTACGGCTTAACAGCTGCAGCGCATCAAGCGCTTCCGCATCCGTAACAGGCACGTATTCAGCACGCCCTGCATCCTTCAAATAGGAATGCTCCGGACCGATACCCGGATAGTCAAGTCCTGCAGAGATCGAGTGAGCCGGAAGTACTTGACCGTAATCATCCTGCAGAATGTAGCTGAACGATCCCTGGAACACACCATGGCTGCCTTTGGTCATCGTTGCTGCATGCTCCTCTGTATCAATTCCGCGTCCTGCAGCTTCCACACCGATCAAGCGAACTTCGCTGTCCTGAATGAACGGATAGAACATACCGATCGCGTTGCTGCCGCCGCCAACACAAGCTACTACTGCATCTGGAAGCCGCCCTTCCTTCTCAACAATCTGCTTGCGTGATTCATCGCCAATAATACGCTGGAAATCACGTACCATCATCGGGTAAGGATGCGGACCTGTAGCGGAGCCAAGTATATAATACGTATCATGCACGTTGCTAACCCAGTACCTCAGGGTTTCGTTGCAAGCATCCTTAAGCGTTCGAGTGCCTGATAACACCGGGATCACTTCTGCTCCCAGCAGCTTCATCCGAAACACGTTCAATTGCTGGCGCTTCGTGTCCTCCTCACCCATGAACACCTTACATTCCATGCCTAGGAGGGCGGCTACAGTTGCTGAAGCAACGCCATGCTGTCCGGCGCCTGTTTCAGCAATGATTTTGGTCTTACCCATCTTCTTGGCAAGGACGGCCTGTCCAATCGTATTATTGATTTTGTGTGCCCCAGTGTGGTTCAAATCTTCGCGCTTCAAATAGATTTTGGCGCCACCGAGCTGTTCGGTTAGTCTTTCTGCATAATACAGTCTCGAAGGACGCCCCGTATATTCGTGCAACAAGTAAGTGACTTCCTTGATAAAATCAGGATCCTTTGAATATTTCAAATAAGCCTGCTCCAGCTCCTCCAGAGCATTCATTAAAGTTTCCGGAACGTATTTTCCACCGAAAACTCCGAAACGACCGTGTTCATCCGGCATTTGATGCATGAAACTTCACCCTTTCAACGAAAGCCGTAATTTTTTGTACATCTTTGACGCCATCAGTTTCAACTCCGCTGGATACATCTACTCCATCAAGTCTGTATCCATCGAGCAGTTCAATAACATTGTCAGCATTCAAGCCCCCCGCAACAAGCAGAGGTAGGTCATGAGCACTTGCCCACTCCTGGTAGGCCGGGATGCGGTCCCAAGCAAAGGTATGCCCCGAGCCCCCGCCTACCAGAGGTTCAAACGTATCTAACATCAGTATATCGATCCTCCCAACATAAGGGAGAAGTGTTTCATCAAGACCGCCATCTGCAGGCTGACTACCAATCGAAATAACCTTCATAACCTGGACTCCAAAAGTTTGCTTTACCCATTGGCAAAGCTCAGGAGTCTCTTGTCCATGTAATTGCACAATGTCAAGCGGGACTTCTCGTAGAACGAGCTCCAGTTCTTCTTGGGAAGGATTCATGAAAACACCTGCCGTCAATGGAACATGACTGCCTTGCGCCCTATCATCAGCCCTCAGCAACCGGATCATCTCTCCCGCTTGCTCTGCAGTCACTTGACGACGACTCTTGGCGAAAACAAAGCCAATAAGGTCGATGGGTAAATGTACGATAGATTTTAGCACTTCAACGTCCTGAAGTCCACAAATTTTGACCATGATCCGGTTGGAGTGAGCTTTCACGCTTCATGCACTCCCTGCTCTAACGGAGGCTTATTAGTCGGTCCAAGCAAACCATATACAGCCTGCTCAATGTCGGGCTTGCGCATGAAATGCTCCCCGACCAATACAGCCTGGGCACCCAGACTGCTTAAATATCCGATCTCGTCCGCTGAAGATATACCACTCTCACTAACGATCGTTCTGTCTCCTGGAATTAACGGGGTAAGCTCCGCTGTAGTGGCAAGATCCGTAACGAACGTTTTAAGATTGCGATTGTTAATTCCGATTAATGTCGCCTTCTGCTCCAGCTCCAATACACGTTCTAGCTCCTCACGGTCATGCACTTCAACGAGAACATCCAATCCGATATTTTTGGCTGTGCTGAGAAATTCATTCATTTGGGCTGAAGTGAGAATAGCAGCAATCAATAGTATGGCATCCGCACCGATTACCCGTGCTTCATAGATCTGTCTGGCATCGATAGTGAAATCCTTACGAAGGATCGGCACCTGAACTGCGTCTCTTACAGCGCTTAAATAATCGTTGGAGCCTTGAAAATAATCTATGTCTGTCAGTACAGAAATGCAGTCCGTACCGGCAGCCTGATAAGCGCGAGCGATCTGAACGGGATCGAAATCAGCCCGTATTAATCCTTTGGATGGTGAAGCCTTTTTCACCTCGGCAATCAGACCCATCTCCCGGTTGCGACGAGTCGTAAGGGCGCTCTCGAAGCCCAGACACGCGGGCAGCTCTGCTATGCGCTTTTCTGCACTGGCGATCGAGAAATGACTTTTCAGCTGTTCAACTTCCTGCTGCTTCGTAGCTACTATGCGATCAAGAAACATGGCTAAGTTCTCCTGTATATTCGACAAGTTGCTCGAGCTTCGCCAGCGCCTTGCCAGAATCTATTGTGGTTGCTGCTAATTGTACACCTTCACGTAATGTCGAGCAAAGACCGCTAACATAGAAGCAGGCTCCGGCGTTAGCAAGCAGAATATCCCGGCAGGCGCCTGTCTCTCCGCGATAGATGGAGCGAATCATCTCCGCATTATGCTGAGCATCTCCTCCGATTACTTCGCTTATTGCATAGGTGCCAAGTCCCAGCTGCTCCGGGGTAACCTCGTAAGTAGTAATCTCGCCGTCATTCAGCTCTGTCACCTTGGTTGGCGCAGAAATACTAATCTCATCCAGCCCGTCGTAGCTCGCTACTACAAGACCGCGTTTAAGACCAAGCGACTTTAGAACGCTAGCGATCAGCTCTGTTTTGTTGCGGTCGAACAGTCCGAGCAATTGCCGATCCGCTCCTGCAGGGTTCGTTAACGGACCTAGCAGATTGAAGATCGTGCGTATCCCGATTTCACGACGAGGTGCTGCTGCATGCTTCATCGATTGGTGATACGTCTGTGCAAACATAAAGCAAATTCCGACCTCATCCAAACATTTGGCTGCTTGTTCATGGCTTAAGGAAATGTTAACCCCCAGAGCCTCCAACACATCAGCACTCCCGCTCTTGCTGGACATCGCTCGATTGCCATGCTTGGCAACCCGAATGCCTCCGGCAGCAGCGACTAGTGCAGATGCTGTTGAGATATTGAATGTATCTGAACCGTCCCCTCCGGTACCGCATGTATCCAGTAAATTGCTGCTCTCGGTGATCACGGAGCTGGCATGACTTCGCATTGATTCGGCAAACCCGGTAATTTCGTCTGCGGTTTCCCCTTTCATCCGCAGAGCGGTGCTCAAGCTGCCGATTTGAGCAGGCGTAGCATTGCCTGTCATAATCTCTCCCATTACATAACGGGCTTCCTCCCTGGTCAAATGCCCGCTGCTTACCACTTGGCTAATCGCTTGTTGGATAGTCATCCCTTGCTGCATTCCGTTCCCCTCCCCATTGTTCGAATGAATCATTTCGCTCAGTAGTAGTCCTGATTCGTAATACCGGCAGTTACCTTCTCACCTTCGAAGCCGAAGATTGCCTCTGCCATGCGAATCGAGCGCAGCATGCCCATGGCTTTGTTCACTGTCTCCTGATACTCCAGCTCAGGAACGGAATCCCATACGATCCCCGCTCCGGATCCTACATAAGCTTTCCCATCCTTGAAGACGATCGTACGAATCGTAATACATGTGTTCAGATTACCCGAGAAGCCGAGATAACCGATTGCACCCGCATACGTGCCGCGAGCTTCCTGCTCAAGCTCTGCTATAATCTCCATCGCTCTCAGCTTGGGTGCCCCAGATACGGTTCCAGCCGGTAAACAGGAGATGAAGGCATCGAAGAAATCCTTATCCTTTCTAAGTTGTCCGGAAACGTTAGAAACGATATGCATAACATGCGAATAGCGCTCAACCTGCATATAGGTATCACATTTGACCGTACCGAACTCTGCCACACGACCGATATCATTGCGTCCCAGATCAACCAGCATCAGATGCTCGGCGCGTTCCTTTTCGTCTGCGAGCAATTCCTTCTCGAGCTCCACGTCATGCTCAGGTGTTTTTCCGCGCGGACGGGTTCCGGCAATAGGACGGGTTTCGACTTTTCCGTTATCTACTTTTACCAGAGCTTCCGGAGACGTTCCCACTATAACCTCGTCGTCCATTTTGAGGTAATACATATAGGGGGAAGGATTCATCGTACGCAGCACCCGGTACACAAGCAGTGGAGAGATCGTCGTCTCAATATGGAAACGCTGGGATAGTACAACCTGGAATATGTCACCGGCGCGAATGTATTTTTTGGCTTGATTCACATTATCGATATATTTCTCTTTGGTCATATTGGACCCAATCGTCCCCATCTCGACATCAGCCGGTATGGAATTTCGCTGCATGCTTAGCTGTGAGATCGGCTGCTGCAGTCGTTCAATGGTTGCATCAATTTTGGCGCAGGTCAGCTTATAAGCTTCCACAATTTCGCTATCCGTGGCATGAGGCTTGATGTGGACATTGGCAATGACCTGAATACGCTGCTTGAAATGGTCGAATACGATGATTTGATCACAGAACATAAACTGCATATCATCCATCTTCAAGTCATCCTCGCGATGCGGAGGCACATTCTCATAATATTGCAGCAGATCATAACCAAAAAATCCGATTGCTCCACCTGTGAAAGGCGGCAAATCTGCAAGGGTTGGGCTGGAGTAGGAGCGCAATAAAGCCTTGAGCGTCTCAAGCGGCTTGTCATGAACGGTCTTTCTCTCCCCGTTATGCTCAATCTCGAAATGCCCGCTCTTGCCCCGGACAATCAGAAATGGATCGGTGCCCAGGAACGAGTACCGCGCCCATTTGGCGCCACCCTCCACACTTTCCAGAAGAAATGCTCGTTTCTCTTCGTGCAAATGCTGGAACACCCTTATCGGAGTTTCCGTGTCTGCCATAAGATTACGAACGACTGGAATGAGGTTGTGCTGCTGTGCTAATCGAACAACTTCCTGGCTGCTAGGGGAATACATGTGTCACACTCTCCTTCCAAAAATTAAGTAATCGTCCTGGATGTCAAAAAACCTCTGCGCAGCGCGCAGAGGTAGGGGTGATTGCAGATAGAGGAAGTGGCTCCAATAAACGGGAAAGCACGAGGATATGATTCATCAGACCAAACAAACACAAGCCTGAAAAGGCTGGATTCGTTTCGTAATATGACAATCAGTTCCATCTCACTCGTCTTCCTGTTATTCCTTGCTCTGGATTACACCAGAAACACAAGGCTGTGGTGCGCTCATCTCTGCTCAACTAGCTCTGCTCAACTCTGACTCTACTCGGCTCTTACTTGCTCTCTACTATACACCACATTGAAAATAATCGTCAATACTATCTGCGGATGAATAACTATGATTTCGATTGAGCCAAGTCTGGACGAAGCTTCATTGCTTCATTCAAATAAATATGACGAATGTCCGACTGGCCCATGTTAGTATTTACAAGAACCATAAGTCTGATGCACTTGGGCAATCCATTGGGCACTGAGATCTCTAATGAGCACATGAGGGGAACTAACTCCCATCCTTGCATCTGGCGAATCGCCTTCGCTGGAAAAGCCGCATCCAGATCAGCAGTAACCGTCACGAATACACTGGCGATATCTTCAGGCTGGACTTTGTTGTGCACGACGATTTCTTGCAGCAGCTCCACTGTTGCAGCCAGAATCTCATTCTCCTCATTGTTCTGAACCGTAATGGCGCCCCGAATTCCTCTTACTCCCATCACTCTATGCCTCTCCCTTCATCGCTTCAAGAACAGCACGTACGGTTTGCGAATTAATCGCGCTGTTGATTTCGACTGTACCGATATCGACAGGCACAATGAAAACCATGCTGCCTTCTTTGAACTTCTTGTCATGCATCATCACACCCATAATCGCATCCGTATCCATATGTGACGGAATGCGAACAGGCAGACCGAACTTACGGAAGATCCGATCCGTTGTAGTGAAGATGTCTTCTGAATGGCCAAGCTGAACGGATAGCTGAGCCGCACATACCATCCCGATTGCAATTGCTTCCCCATGCACCAGTTCACCATATCCGGCAACCGCCTCGAAAGCATGCCCGAATGTGTGACCCAAGTTCAATATGGCCCTGATTCCGCCTTCCCGTTCATCCTGGGAGACAACGATCGACTTAACCTTGCAGCCCTCATAAATACCGTATTCAAGCGCATCCAGATTAAGCTGAAGCAAGTCTTCAGCATGCTCCTCACACCAGTCCACGAAAGCACGGTCCCAAATCAGCCCATGCTTAATCATCTCTGATAATCCCGCACTCACTTCACGCTTCGGCAATGTAAGCAAAGTCGCAGTATCATAAAGAACGAATTCAGGTTGATGAAAGGCTCCAATAATATTTTTGCCCTGAGGGTGATTAACGGCCACCTTGCCGCCCACACTGCTATCATGAGCCAGAATCGTTGTCGGCATCTGAATGAAGCGAATACCGCGCATGTAACTAGCTGCCGCATAACCGGCCAAATCCCCAACAACCCCGCCGCCCAGGGCGACAATTGTAGAGCTTCGATCCAGACCTGCTTCAAGCGCGATTCCTACCAGTTGCTCCAACACAGCGAGTGACTTCGACTTCTCTCCTGCCGCTACAACAGCGATAGCTACCTGATAGCCTCCAGCTCTAAGCACATTCGTAACCTTATCGAGATAATGAGGGGCTACTTGTTCGTCAGTCACCACCAATATTGGCGACTTGACTCCGATTCCATGCTGCCGGAACAGCTCAGCGGCTTGATCAAGTAAGCCTGCACCGATATATATCGGATATGATCGATCACCCAGGTCAACCGTCAGTTGTTTCATCCTAATACCGCCCAACCTGTGCCAGGTAATTCTCGTAGTTGGCACGGATCTCTTCGATCGAATCGCCGCCGAACTTCTCCATGAACGCTTTGGCCACTTCCCAGGCAACCACGCTCTCCATAATGACACCGGCAGCAGGCACCGCACAAGTATCAGAACGCTCTACTTGAGCCGTGAAAACTTCCTTTGTATCAATATCTACGCTTTGCAGAGGCTTGTAGAGGGTAGAGATTGGCTTCATAACTGCACGAACTACGATAGGTTCGCCTGTGGTCATACCGCCTTCAATACCACCAGCACGGTTAGACGCCCGGTGGAAGCCTTCTTCTTCGTTATACCGGATCTCATCATGGACCTTGGAACCGCGACGTTTGGCTGCTTCGAAGCCGATTCCGAATTCCACGCCCTTGAACGCTTGGATCGAAACGACTGCTTGGGCAATTCGGCCATCCAGTTTGCGATCCCATTGCACATGACTGCCTAATCCGACCGGACAACCTTCAATAATCACTTCTACAACTCCGCCAAGCGTATCTCCGTCCTTCTTCGCTTGATCGATAGCTTCGATCATCTTCTCCTCAGCCGCTTTATCAACGACACGGACAGGAGATTCCTCCGTAATGCGGCGCAGCTCCTCGAGAGGCAGCTCTTGTCGCTCTGCGTGAATATCGCCGATAGAGATAACTTGTCCCGCTACCTTAATTCCGAACTGGGCCAGTAATTGCCTGGCAATTCCTCCGCAAGCAACACGCACCGTTGTCTCACGTGCACTTGAACGCTCAAGAACGTTCCGTAAATCTCTCTGATTGTATTTCAGACCGCCGTTCAAATCTGCATGGCCCGGTCGAGGACGATTAATTCTGCGTTTGCCCTCGCTTCCTTCCTCCACGTCTTCAATACTCATAACTGTGGTCCAAGCTTTCCAATCCTTGTTCTCCACAACAAGAGCGATTGGAGCACCAGTAGTCTTACCGTGTCGAACACCCGCTACAAGCTGCGCCGTATCCTTCTCAATCTGCATCCGCTTGCCCCGTCCATAACCCTTCTGGCGGCGCTCCAATTGCTCATTTATCGGATCCGCCGTAAGCGGCAAATTACTTGGAATCCCTTCCACAATCGCTGTAAGCTGTGGCCCGTGCGTCTCACCCGCTGTTAAATATCTCATGAAAATACGTTCCCCTTTCGTCCCATACCGTTCTTCGCGCACACTTTAGCGCTTTGCTGTAAAAGTCCTTTGCTAATTATAGTACAGGCTCCTCGGTTTGACAAGAACAGCGGAAGCCATCTGAATGATCATAATTTCAACCTAAATACAGAAAAGCTGCGAAAGGACACAAAAATAGCACGGCCAGGGCTGCTCGAAAAACGCATCCTTAGACGTGCTAATCTTTACTT
>JARBUQ010000162.1 GCA_029239545.1 Paenibacillus sp. | reverse complement strand
GGCAAGATAGATAAAGTGTTGGGGTTAGAGCTGTTCTTACTCCAGCTGGCTGCTTGATAGAAACCTGGCCGTATTCAATCGGTCGGGTTGTTTTTGTTGTTGACATTTCCATAGGCTTGACTGCAAACTAGGAGCAAGAACGAATATGGATAGAAGAGGGAGAGGAAATATGGCAGAGCAAGATAAAACAAAGCGTGTACAAGATTTGGATCCGAATATGCGATTGGACGAACAATTCAATGTCCCCATCAGATGGCTGTCCCCTACCGAAGAACCGATTCAGCTTGTTGGATTTCCCTGGTTTGATCAGGAGGGGCTTTACAGAAGATTGCCGAAGTCACCTACGCACCCTATCCGGACAGCTGTGGATCATCTTGCCAACTGTACATCAGGGGGCCAAATTCGCTTTCGAACGAACTCTTCCAAGCTGTTCATAAAGGTTGAATTAGCTGGAGGCTCCGATATGTACCACATGCCGGCAACCGGACAGTCAGGCTTTGATTGTTATATAGGTGAGCCAGGGGAACAAAAGTACATAAGCACATCCCGGTTTGATCATACGCAGTCCAGTTATACGGTCTCGCTGTTTGAGATGACCGATCCGGACACGCAGACACAAATGATTACTATAAATTTTCCGTTATACCAAGGAGTCAAGAAAGTTGAGATCGGCGTTACACCTGAAGCGGTATTGTCGTCTCCGGTTCCTTTTACGGACAATCGAAAAGTGATTGTATACGGGACGTCTATAACACAAGGCGGCTGTGCGACTCGGCCGGGGATGTCATACACGAATGTGTTAAGCCGTTACATTAATTCAGAATTTATTAATCTCGGGTTTTCAGGAAACGGGATGGGTGAGCCTGAGCTGGCTCATTTAATTGCCCAAATCGAACAACCAGCGCTACTTGTGCTTGATTTTGAAGCGAATGTAGGGGATCCGCTCGTTTATCAAGAACGATTGCCCGAGTTTATTCGCATCTATAGAGAATACCATCCCGAGGTTCCAATTCTGGTAGTATCCAAGATTCGTTACGCCAGAGAGCGTTTCCACACATCCGCTCTGCAGCTCGCCGATGAGCGCCGACGTATTGCGAGAGATACCGTAGAAGCCTATCGCAGCGCAGGCGATGCCAATATACAGTTTTTTGACGGCTCTGATCTGCTTGGTGAAGATTATGAGGAGTGTACGGTGGACGGGGTTCATCCAACCGATCTTGGTTTCATTCGAATGGCATATGGGCTTAATCCGGTGCTGAAGAAAATTTTGCAAATAGAGGAATAGTTGAATTGATACATTGTGTTTACAGCAATCAAAAAAGTCCTTCACAGACCGCATTATGCGGAATGTAAAGGACTTTCTTCGTCGCGCCTGCTTACAAGCTTACGCTTGAGCGGAAATCGAGTTGAACAATTTCGCCAGACGGGATTTTTTGCGGGCTGCAGCATTTTTATGAATCAATCCTTTTGTCACTGCCTTGTCAAGCTTTTTGGTTGCAGTAACCAGGGTTTCTTTCATGGATTCTACGTTTTGGCCCGCAGCAGCGGTTTCGAACGACTTCACTGCAGTGCGAAGTGCAGATTTCTGAGATGCGTTCTGAAGGCGACGCTTTTCACTTGTCTTTACACGTTTGATTGCGGATTTAATGTTAGGCATTGTGTTCACCTCCTTAAGACTTTGCGGGGCAAAGAAACTTCGTACATCTTAGTGCCTTACAACGAACTTGTTTTCTAAAGCACAACTTTAGATATTCTAGCACGACAAGCTGTAAATTGCAATACAAACGAAACAGACGAAGCCGCTCTGATGCATAACCCATTCTGCTTAAAGGCAACCTATTATGGAAATTCCATTGGATAGGGAGGAGCTTGAATTCATGATGGATGACAAATTATATATGGACCGGACGGATCTCGCCCTGGAAGCCAAAGAATTAGCCTCGCTTTCGATGGGGGATACGATTCCCGGGGTGCATACGCAAACTATTCAAGATGAAGACTGCGTCTTAACGAGAATGGACATTGAGAATCAAATAGGCGCGAACGCGATTGGTAAAATGGTGGGGCATTACATTACGCTGGAGGTTCCTAAGCTTAGAGAAAAGGATTCGGATCTGCAGGATCGCGTAGCTACGAAGCTGGCTCAGGAGCTCTCTGCCTTTCTTGACAAGATCGGAATAACCAAACAGGCAAAAGTGCTGATTATTGGTCTCGGCAACTGGAACGTAACGCCAGACGCACTAGGACCGCTTGTTGTGGAGAATGTAATGGTTACCAGACATTTCTTTGAGCTGATGCCGGATCAGGTCAGCCCAGGCTACAGGCAGGTTAGTGCGGTCGCTCCCGGGGTGTTGGGGATAACGGGAATTGAGACGAGTGAGATCGTTCAGGGAATTGTGGAAAAATCGAAGCCTGATCTGGTCATTGCCATAGATGCCCTGGCATCGAAGGCTCTGGAGCGGGTGAATACAACTATTCAGATTGCTGATACCGGTATTCATCCAGGCTCAGGAGTAGGGAATAAGCGCAAAGGACTGACCCAAGAATTTCTCGGGGTTCCTGTTATAGCTATAGGAGTTCCGACGGTTGTATATGCTTCAACGATCGTGAACAGCACAATGGATATGATGATTCAGCATTTCAAGAAAGAGACCGATGCAACGCAACAAATATTCGGGATGCTGGATGGGATGGATGAGAACCAACGTTTGATGATGGTCAAAGAAGTACTGAGTCCATTAGGTCATGATCTTCTGGTAACCCCAAAGGATATCGATCAATTCATTGAAGATATCGCTAATATTATAGCAAGTGGTTTGAATGCGGCTCTGCATGAGGCTATTGATCAAGATAATGTAGCGGCTTATACGCATTAAGATGAAGAAGATGATCAAACGGCGAGCAGCAGCAGTCAGATGGATGTTATTAGTCAGTAGTGGGTTGATTTGGTTGCTTACGTTACAGGGCTCGCATACTGCTGAAGCGCAAGGTGTACAGCAGCCGGGGAGTGTTCGATTCCAATTAGTCGTTCGCTCCAGTCCGAATGCAAGCTGGAAAAGCTCACTTGAAGTCAATGAAGCCAAATGGAGCAAGGCATGGGAGAAGAGAAGCGAACCTGAGTCCGATCTTCCGCAACAATCGATTCATGATCAAGCACTGGCGTTTGCCGATGTAGAGCTCCAGGTTGCAGGAGAAGGTGATGCAACTGCCAAGAGCTTCTCTTTAGTGCCTCCAAACCTTCTCGTCGAAGTGGACACAGGAAGGCTGTGGAATGTGAATGCTTCCTCCTTCAAGCTGCTAAGGAAGAAGGCTGAGCAGCTGCGAGAACAGCATTATGGAGCTTTGCTCAACTGGAAGGATGCTCAGACGAAGATGCCTCGCAAGAGCAGCGTGCAGGTAACCGATTTGGAAACAGGCTTGTCCTTTCGTGTCCAGCGAAGAGCGGGCAGCCAACATGCGGACGTTCAGCCCATTACAAAGGCAGATACTGCCATCATGAAACAAATCTATGGCGGGAACTGGAGCTGGAAGAGACGGGCTATCATCGTCGGAACGGATGACGGTGAACGACTTGCAGCTTCAATGCATGGAATGCCGCACGGCGGCGATGGCATTCCTGGCAACGGGTTTTCGGGCCATTTTTGCATCCATTTTCTCGACAGTACGACGCATAAGACAGATGAGACCGATCTTGCCCATCAATTAATGGCCCACAAAGCCGCCGGCAAGCTTTTCTCTTACAGGGCTTCCGCTACCCCGTTAGCTTTGGCTGCAAGCTTCCTGGAAGGTGTGAATCAGCACGACCCCTCCATAATAAGAATGGCAAGCCAAGGCATGGCTGATGACAAAAGGGAACAGTTTATGAAGCAGCTGGGACCATTGGTTTTGCTCAAATTGGACCTCAAGCAGCAAAAGCCTGAGCCTGACAGTGACGGCAAGCTGGAGGTTGACATTGAAATAACAGCGCTAGTGGCACGTAGTGGAAAGAAAACAAGCAGAGAGACATTTGAATTCCAGCTTAGTCGCCTGTCCATAGAGTCGCCTTGGCGGATGACGGATATCCGAATGCGCTGATCATGAAGAAGGAGTCGAATCCATTTGAAGATATGGACGAGAAAACGGTTGTTTGCAGGGTTGGCCCTGATCCTCGGTATGCTGATGACTCTGACAGTAACAACTGGCAGCCGAGACGCCGCCCTTGCTGTAGATTGGGAAACTAATTCTGAACATAGTTCTGCTGTAACTTCAACGGCAGTACCCAAGCAAGTTGCTATTGTGATCGATGATTTCGGCAATAATATGGGCGGTACGGAGCTGATGATGGATTTGGAGATTCCGATTACAGTGGCAGTCATGCCCTTTATGTCTACAAGTCAGCGTGATGCAGAATGGGCGTTTAAAGCAGGACATGAGGTCATTGTCCATATGCCGATGGAGCCGTTCCGCGGGAAAAAGAGCTGGCTCGGTCCAGGAGCCGTCATGACGGATCTAACGGATGAGGAGATTCGAAATAAAGTGAATGCGGCGATTGACAATGTGCCTCATGCGATTGGCATGAACAATCATATGGGCTCCAAAGCGACCTCAGACGCCCGGGTTGTAAAAATTGTGCTGGAAGTATGCAAGGAGAGAGGATTGTTTTTCCTGGACAGCAAAACGAATTCACGTAGTCTTGTCAAGAAAACAGGACAAGAGCTTGGAGTACCGGTAGTGGAAAATAATCTTTTTCTAGATGATATAGCGAGTAAGATTCATGTAAAAAAACAGCTCAGAAAAATATTGACCCATCTGAACGAGGAGGATCGCTGTATTGCGATTGGTCATGTAGGGATTTCCGGAAATCATACTGGAACAGCAATCCGCGAGTCGATACCGGAGCTGTCCAAGCAATTCGAATTCGTGAAGCTTTCCTCCTTTCTGCCGCAGTCGCAACCTCAGCCGTGAGCACCTTCTTCGCACCGTGCGCTGGGAGTTGCGCGCGGTGCGGAAATTGCTGGCTTAACCGCTGCTGATGCGGTCATTTGCACTTACGTTTGTCCCTTTCCATGCATAGCATAAAAGAAGGCCCGTACAGGGTTTCTTGGAAGGGGAGACGTGACGAGTGAGCATTCAGCGTGTGAACAGCAAGTGGCAGAAGACAGTAGTGCTTCAGTCTGACCATCGGACACGGCCTTATGTGCCTGTGACCTATAAGTTATCTTCATCAAGTCTTAAAAGGATGTTAAGAAGGTTTGGGATGGTTTATGTAAAACCTAACCAGGGCAGTCACGGAGACGGTGTTATGAAAGTGGAGCGCAGGAGTGGGGGTCAAACCTATTCCTTCCATTCAGGCGTTCGCAGAAGAAAGTTTACCTCCTATAACAGGCTGTACTCCGCTCTCCATGGAGCTAGAAGCAGCAAGAGGTTACATCTGGTACAGCAGGGGATTCCTCTTGAGCGATTTCGTGGACGCCGTTATGACATCCGGGTTATGGTGCAGCGATCTCCATCGCATACTTGGGAGACAACAGGGATATTAGCCAGAGTTGCTCATCCGAATAGAGTTGTAACGAACTGCCATAACGGCGGGAAGGTGGAAGCGCTCGAAAGGATTTTCAGGAAGCCCAGCACCAGATCCAGAATTAGAAGCAAATTGAGCCGCCTCGGCTTGTCAACAGCGAAAGTTATGCTGCGCAATTATAAGGGGATCAAGGAGATTGGACTTGACGTAGGTCTCGACCATAAACTTCATCCCTGGATAATAGAAGTGAACACAAGCCCTGATCCTTTTTTATTCAAAAAGCTGAAGAGCCATCGAACGTTCCACCGAATATACCGCTACGCTCAAGCCTTTGGCAAATACCCTTCAAAGCGGTTCAAATCAACTACTCGATCAAAACGAAAACGCGGATAAATAGCAGTAGACCTGACCTTGAAGTTGCCGGTCAGGTTTTTTGGTGTGCTAAATTCTATTACGGTTCTAGCGGCCTGCTCTTTTTCATAGATTGAGAGTAGCTAGATTCACAGAACAGAATTTGCTGCGGGAGGTTTTGAGATTATGAAATGGGTAGTAGCAAGCTTGAACTTAAGCCGAATGAACCGAACGATCCGCAAGGTCCGTTCCATGAGTAGACTATTATCCTTGTTGGCTGTAGGAACACTCGCCTGCTTCTTATGTACGGGACTGTTAACTATGGCTCAGAATAAGGGCAATTCGTCCTCGATCTCTTCTATGAAAGGGATGGCGGCGAACTTATCTCTTTCCTTCTTTCTGGACATGGTGGCGATGGAGATGCCTTTTATGAATAATAGTACAGCTAAGCATTCGTTGTCACCTGGCAACACTGCCAACTTTCTGATTCAATATGCAACTAATATTAATATGCATGATCCCAAAAGCCTGATGGCTGCCGAGCTGCCTGGCTTGGCTAATGAGACCAGCGCCTTGCTCTATTCTGGACAAGCAACTCAAATAACGGATTATCCGGCAGATTTCATGCCTGCTCCGCAAGCGATTCAACCCGCGCCAACTGATGGAGTCAAGCAGGAGACGAGTAACGGAGCCGGGCCCACACCTGAACAATCGAAGGAGCCCAAAGTGTT
The DNA here is from genome assembly GCA_029239545.1 of Paenibacillus sp. Taxonomy (GTDB): domain Bacteria; phylum Bacillota; class Bacilli; order Paenibacillales; family NBRC-103111; genus Paenibacillus_AA. The sequence goes on along the minus strand of JARBUQ010000162.1, from coordinate 2,234 downwards.
CATTTATCATTCTCATAACCGTGAGTCATTCCTGCCTGAGCTTAAGTCGAGAGGTGTTAAGGACCCGGATTCGGCCTATGATACGGATGTGAATATTACGCTGGTTGGAAAACGGCTGAAGGATAAGCTGAATGGCTTAGGGGTTCCGACGATTCAGTCCGATGACGATTACCCTTCCGCGGTCAAAGGGTTTAATTATGCCAAATCCTATGCCTATTCGGCCAAAACAGTGGAGTCGGTAATGGCAGCCAATAAAAATTTGGACATGATCTTCGACATCCATAGAGACTCTTTGAATCGTGATAAAACTACGGTAAACATAGGCGGTAAAGATTATGCACAGGTTTATTTCATAGTTGGGATGAAAAATGCGAATTGGAAACAAAACTCTGAATTTGCAAACCGTATCCATACCTTGCTCGAGCAAAAATTTCCTGGAATATCCCGCGGTGTGTATGCCAAATCGTCTCAGGGAAACGGGGAATACAATCAGCATTATTCGCCGAACAGCATGCTAATGGAAATAGGCGGCCCCTATAATGCTCTGGATGAAATGTACAGGACAGTGGATTTGATAGGAGATACTTTGGCAGAAATGATCAAACAAATGGAGCAGGCTGAGAAAGTAAACGCGCCTTCAACACCTGCCAAAAGCGCATCATAGAATCCCTAAAAGACGAAGCATCATGTTCAACAAATGGATAGGAGGGCTTACACATGCGGAATTCAGGATGGCTGTCGGGTATAAACGGATATTGGCGGGCGGGAGGAGGGGTGCGGTCAGCATTTGGGACATTTGTTCTGTTTACCTTTATCCTGTTCATTCTACTCGGGTTGCTAGGGATTTGGTTAGCCAATGATAGCGGGAGGGCATCGTTCGCCATGCAGCGTTTAGCGGCTTCAGTAGCCCAGCCGTTCTTTATCGATATGGTGAGTTTGGAGGTGCCTCATCTGCAGCAGGAGCGTAAAGGGAGCTCGACTTTTGCAGGGAAGCGAGTTATTGGCTACTTATCCGGTTTTTGGCTGCATGTCAATCCGATACGGCCAGATTCCTTATTAGCAGGGGAGCTGCGGTGGCTGGGACGTGATCCGGACTCGCCGGACAAAGAGGTCAAGGGGAGCCTTGCCTTTGCAGATGGACCAAGCCCCGCACCTTCAATTTCACCTGATAAGGAAACCGATATGCCAATACAATCGGCACAGCCGACGGAGCAGATCATCGATACAAGCACCGTTATCCCGGGTCCTACTCCACCACTGGAAGTCGATTCCAAACCGGTAACAGGCTCGATAAGCAAGCTGGCGACACAAGGCAAGGCTGTTCTGATTTATCATTCTCATCCTCGGGAGTCCTGGGTATCGGAGCTGCAGGCGAAGTCGGTTAGCGAGGCGGAGAATGCCGACAAAAATATTACTCTTGTAGGCAAAAGGCTGGCAGAGCAATTGGAGCGTGCCGGAGTTGGTGCCGTTCATTCGAACAAGGACTACAAAAATGAGGTGCCCGGTTACAACTGGAACTTTTCCTATAAATATTCTTTGCAGACTGTGCAGGAGGCTTTTGCCGTACATGAGAATTTGAAGTTTCTCTTCGATCTTCATCGGGATTCAGCAGCAAGATCCATTACAACCGCATCGATCAATGGATTGGATTATGCCAAAGTCTACTTCATTGTCGGGAAAAAGAACGAGAATTGGGAGCAGAACGAAGCCTTCGCCAAACAAATCCATGACCGCTTGCAGAGTGAATATCCAGGAATATCAAGAGGAATACTCGATAAAGGCTCAAGCGGACATGGGGAGTATAACCAGTCGATTTCCCCAAGCAGTATGCTGATTGAAGTAGGCGGTGCATACAATTCTCTAGAGGAATCGTATCGAACTGCAGATGTACTAGCCAAAGTTATTGCTGATCTGTTCTGGAATGCCGAGAAGGTGAATGGCACGGTATCGGCCGCTGCAGCTAATTCAGGGACAGGAACATCCAGTTAGTCGCAGCGCGTGGCAGTTCCCAGGCGCGCGTGGCAAGGTTAGACAGGCTGCCAAACTTGTGAGGAGTTGATCTTGATGTTTCGCTATACGTTTACTTTGCTTGGACTTATGCTCATGGCTGGCTTCGGTATGTTCTTCGGCATTGAGATCGCCACACGAGGGATTGAACAAATCCAAGGTCCGATAACCGGCAATAGTCAACCTTCACATGAAGTCAATGCGCCTGTGCAGCATTCAGGGACGGC
>JARBUQ010000161.1 GCA_029239545.1 Paenibacillus sp. | reverse complement strand
AAGGACAACAGCCGAAAGTTTTCGAAGAAAACTACATCGTAAGCATAAGCTCGGAGCCCGCCTGCCTGCCCTTCCATGCGCCAAACTGAATTCCCCCTCCAAGGACCTGACTGGTGAACTTCCAGTTAGGTTTTTCTTGTGTTTGTCTTTTTTAGCTTGAATGGATAGATCATTTCGGGCATTGTTAACGAAACGGAATGACTAACAAAGCGCTGTTGCATGGACAGTATACTTTCACAACCCGGAAGAGAACCTAATAAGCGTGGAGCCATTGTTTGAGAGGATGCATATTTTGTTACAAGTATAGAGTGCTGCAGCGAAATCATGAATCATTATTTCACACTGTAGTGATAGGTCCTGTCATAAAAGCGAGAGGGTGAAAGGGTATGACCAGTTCCAACCGCTGTTCAGTTGGTGTGCCAAAAGAGATCAAGAACAACGAAAACCGTGTGGCGCTTACGCCTGCAGGCGTCCATATGCTGCAGGCAGCCGGGCACGAGATTGTGTGGGGACGTGCGGATATGATTGTGAAGGTAAAGGAGCCTTTACAGGCGGAGTATGCTTATTTTCGGGAAGGGAAGCTGATCTTCACCTACCTGCACCTTGCGGCTGAGCTTGATCTGACTCAGGCTCTTGTGCAAAGCAAAGTAACCGGAATCGCCTATGAAACGATCCAGTTGTCCAATGGCAGCCTGCCTCTCTTGACTCCGATGAGCGAGGTTGCGGGGAGAATGTCCGTACAGATAGGGGCGCAATTCCTTGAGAAATTATACGGAGGACGAGGTATCCTGTTAGGCGGTGTGCCAGGAGTCCCTCCTGGCATCGTAGTTATTCTGGGAGGAGGAATCGTTGGGACGAATGCAGCGAAGATGGCGCTAGGGATCGGCGCAGATGTTGTCATTGTGGAACGAAGCGCCGAACGGATGAGACAATTGGATGATATCTTCGGTGGACGAGTGAAGACGCTGATGTCTAATCCGCTCAACATTTCAAGCGCGGTGCAGAAGGCGGATTTGCTCATTGGCGCGGTACTCATTCCCGGAGCAAGAGCTCCAAAGCTTGTTACGGAAACGATGGTCAGCCAGATGAAAAAGGGCGCGGTCATCGTAGATGTAGCGGTCGATCAGGGCGGGACGATTGAGACGATCGATCGGGTGACAACGCATAGCAACCCTACTTATGAGAAACATGGAGTGATCCATTATGCGGTAGCTAACATGCCCGGAGCGGTGCCGCGAACCTCTACACTGGCCTTGACCAATGTTACGATCCCTTATGTATTGGAGCTGGCCAATAAGGGTTATGAGAGAGCGGCACGCGAGAACGCTTCTCTGCGCTTAGGGGTGAACACCCATGCCGGATTTGTGACCCACCCGGCAGTGGCCGAAGCTGTTGGCCTCCCTTTTGTTGCGCTGGACAGCATTTAGACAAGACAATCGGCAAAGGACACTCTCACAATATGGGGATAGGCATAATCGCAACAGGACAATCATAATCTTACCCTAGACTGCTCTAATAAGGACAAGGGGGCATGCAAATGATAGTATCCGTTAGAAGATGGCTGACGCGATTGAAATTCACGGTCATGTTCTTTGTACTGACCTTGGCGGTTTATTATTTGTTTCAGGTTGTATCGGGATGGGTGGAGCCTGCTCAGCGTTACAAAGAACCGGCAGGAAAGGCAATCAAGGTGTTTCAGCAGCATACCGGCTACGGAGAACAATCGACAACATTAGCGGATCGATTGTTGCTGTTCTACTGGTATGGAGAATAACAAGCAGGAATTCACGAGGGGTCTGTTGAATGACTGGAAGGACATTGATACGGAAGGACCTGAACCTCGATGAACCAACATCTGCCTATATTCATTGACTATTTAACCGTCGAGAAGAGACTTGCCAAAAACACATTGGAATCATACAAACGGGATTTATTGCAGTATTTCGAATTTCTGCACCGTGCCGAGATCAGTTCCATTGCTGGAACGAACAAAACACATGTTCATCAATATTTGCTTGTGCTGCGTCAACAAGGCAGGGCAGTAGCTTCACTGTCCAGGGCTATGGTTTCTTTACGGGCCTTCTATCAGTTCCTACTGCGTGAGCGCGTGATTGCAAGTGACCCTACGGTGCAGCTAGAGACACCTAAGCCAGAGAAACGAGCCCCTTCCATTATGACGATGGAGGAGATCGAGACTTTGCTGCAAACGCCGGATTCCACCAACCCGGCAGGTTCCAGGGACAAAGCGATGCTGGAGCTGCTCTATGCCACTGGCATTCGGGTATCCGAGCTTATTTCGCTTGATGTCAGCGATATTCACTTGGATCTGGGGTTTGTCCGATGTCCCGGCAAAGGTCTGAAGGAGAGGATCATCCCGCTTGGACGTGTAGCCATTCAGTGGCTTGAAGTATACATCGGTACGATGCGATTGCAGTTGTTCAGAACGTCAGTCGAGGAGCCGGCGCTTTTCTTGAACCATCTAGGTACGCGATTGACGCGTCAAGGCTTCTGGAAAATAATGAAGAAGGTAGCCAAGGAATCAGGAATACGTCAGGAAGTGACTCCACATACGCTGCGCCATTCCTTTGCTTCCCATATGCTTGCCAACGGAGCGGACATCAGAGCTGTCCAGGAGATGTTAGGCCACGCTGACATATCCACCACCCAAATGTATGCTGCGTCAACCAAGCTAAGGATGAAGGAAATTTATGATCAGGCCCATCCGCGGGCGAGGTTGAGCGGAGTGTAGGAAGTCGTGCCGATGAGGCATGGCTTTTTTTCTACATAATAGAAATCGGAGGCTTATGGCCTATGTTTGGAGGAAGTCTGTGCTTGTTTTGCAAACGGATGGGTGGCGTGAGATAATACTGTAAAACAACAGCAGGAGGGTATTCCTGATGAAATATAAACGAATATGCTTGGTCGTGTTAGACAGCGTGGGAATCGGCGAGCTTCCAGATGCAGAGCAGTTCGGAGATGTAGGATCGCATACGCTTGGACATATTGCGGAGCGGATTCGAGGTTTTGCTCTGCCTAATATGCAGCGGCTTGGTCTGGGTAATATTGCCGAGCTTCAAGGAATTCCGGCTGTACAAGAGCCTCAGGCCTGTTATGGGAAGATGGCGGAAGTATCGGTGGGCAAAGATACGATGACAGGCCACTGGGAGTTGATGGGGCTTAAAGTGACGATTCCCTTTCAGACATACCCGAACGGATTTCCGGCTGATTTGCTGCAAGCGCTTGAAGAGCAAACAGGACGACCTATCATAGGCAATAAACCGGCTTCAGGCACAGAGATATTGGTGGAGCTGGGCGAGGAACAGATGAGGACAGGCGCCTGGATCGTGTACACATCAGCAGACAGTGTAATGCAGATTGCTGCGCATGAAGAAGTGATTCCGCTCGAGGAGCTATATGCAGCCTGTAAGATTGCCCGCGAGCTCACAAGAGGAGAACATGCGGTAGGGCGCATTATCGCCAGACCTTACATAGGCAAGCCCGGGGCGTTCAAGCGAACATCGAACCGCCATGACTACGCTGTCACTCCGCCAGCCCGGACTGTGATGAACAGTCTCGAGGCTGCTGGATTGGACTGCATAGCAATCGGTAAAATCAACGACATCTACTCAGGTGAAGGGGTTACGGCCTCGATTCATACGAACAGCAATGAACACGGAATCGAAGAGACGATCCGAGTCATGGGCGAATCCTTCCACGGTCTTTCCTTTACGAATCTGGTCGATTTCGACTCGCTCTATGGACATCGTAGAGATACCGAAGGGTACGGACAAGCACTGCAGGCGTTTGACTCACAATTACCGCAGCTTATGGCGCAGCTCGGCTCGGAGGACTTGCTCCTGCTGACTGCCGATCATGGCAATGATCCTACCCATCCGGGAACGGACCATACGCGTGAATATGTCCCGCTCCTTGCCTGGAGTCCGAGCATGAGTAAGGGTGTGTCGCTTGGGGTCAGAGCAACCTTCGCGGATTTGGGGGCTACGATTGCGGATAATTTCGGCGTTGCAGCCCCTGAGTTTGGAACGAGCTTTTTGGCTGAGCTGCTGCACAATTAATAACTAAAGAAAGGCTAGGATGCTACTTATGAATCCAATAGAGCAGATTGAACAGGCTCGTCTTTTTATCGAAGAAGAAATTCCTTATCAGCCGGAGATCGGACTTATTCTTGGTTCCGGTCTGGGAGTGCTGGCAAATGCCATGGAAGATGTAACGGTTATTCATTATAGCGAGATACCGAATTTCCCTGTGTCTACTGTAGAAGGACATGCAGGGGAGCTGCTTATTGGAACAATCGAGGGCCGCAAGGCCATTATGATGAAGGGTCGCTTTCACCTGTATGAAGGCTATGATGCACAGACGGTAGCTTTTCCGATTCGCGTGATGAAGGCACTGGGCGTTAAGACCCTGCTCGTAACGAATGCAGCAGGCGGTGTCAATACGTCTTACCAATCCGGGGATTTAATGCTGCTCAGCGACCACATCAATTTGATGTACCGCAATCCATTGATGGGGCCTAATGAATCAACCTTTGGTGTGCGTTTTCCTGATATGTCTCAAGCTTACAGTGCCAGACTTCGCCAGATCGCACATGAAGCGGCTCTAGAGCAGGGGTTGAAGCTGCAGGAAGGGGTATATGCGGGGATGCTTGGTCCCAGCTATGAAACACCTGCTGAGATCCGAATGCTGCGCAAGCTCGGCGCAGATGCAGTGGGAATGTCGACAGTGCCAGAGGTAACAGCGGCCAGACATGCAGGCTTGGAGGTTCTAGGAATCTCGTGTATTACGAATATGGCAGCAGGCATTCTGGAGCAGCCGCTGTCTCATGATGAAGTGATGGAGACGGCTGAACGGGTCAAGGGAATCTTCTTGAATCTGGTTCAAACTATCATTAAGAAAATGTAGAGAAATCGATCATACGATTCCATAGTTCTTATTTAGGGAGGAATATAGAGATGGAACATAACCAATACCAACATATTGAAGAAGCGGTTGCTTACATAAAGGGGAAAATAGGTCAGCTTACGCCAATTATAGGCCTGGTTCTAGGCTCAGGGCTGGGTGATCTGGCTCATGAGGTCGAGGAAGCGGTTGCCATTCCATACTCGGACATCCCTCATTTTCCGGTATCGACAGTTGAAGGGCATGCTGGTCAATTCGTCGTTGGCAAGCTGGAAGGCAAAGCCGTCATTGTGATGCAAGGCAGATTTCATTATTATGAGGGCTATTCGATGCAAAAGGTTGTATTCCCAATCTATGTGATGAAGAGCCTGGGCGTGCAGATCTTAGTGATGACGAATGCAGCCGGAGGGATGAATCGTGCGTTTCGTCCAGGGGATCTGATGCTGATTTGTGATCATATTAATCTGACGGGCGATCACCCGTTGATAGGTCGGAATGATTCTAGACTGGGAGTAAGGTTCCCGGATATGTCAGAAGCCTACAGCCGCAAGTTCCGTGGACTTGCCCATCGGTTGTCCAGTCAGATTCGCGGGGATGATGGAGACGCGCTGGAGCTGCAAGAAGGCGTTTACTGCGGTATAAGCGGACCGGCTTACATGACACCCGCAGAGCTTAAGATGCTTGTAGTAATTGGTGGGGATGCAGTCGGTATGTCTACTGTCGGGGAAGTGATAGCAGCCAGACATGCAGGCATGAGTGTTCTAGGCATATCGTGTATTACAGATATGGCGATAGGTGAAGAGCTGGAGCCATTAACCCATGAACAGGTAGTCGAGGTAGCGAACCGGACTAAGCCTAAGTTTATTGCGCTGGTCAAGGCATTCGTGCGGGAAGTGCAATGAGGGAACATCCAATGCCAATAGAGTCTGGTCAGCACGATAAGCAGGACATGGATGCCCGCAGAGAGCTCGGATGGTCTTATTTGAAGCAGATCACTGGCGACAAGGGAGAGCAGACGATTGCCCGACTCAGGCAGTTCAGCCCGGATTTGTGTGAAATGATCATTTCTTTTGCATACGGGGACATATATGCAAGACCGGGGCTTGACTTGAAGCAGCGCATGATCGTTACATTAACTACGCTTATAACGCAGGGGGGCTGCGACAAGGAGCTGGAGGTCCACGTAGGATCAGCTCTGAACGTAGGACTTACACCTAAAGAGATCGTGGAGATTATGCTTCACTGCATTCCTTATATAGGATTTCCGAAGGTTATGAATGCAATGGGTACGGCAAGAGAGGTATTCGAAGCCAAAGGAATCAGGCTGGAGTAAGAGCGGGGGTTCAGATTAGAGGTGGAAGGGCAGCGCTCCATTACTTATTTGCAAGGAGTTGCACTGTACATGGGAGCCGTTCTTGGCTCCGGAATTCTTATCCTGCCGGGTTATACGGCTCAACTGGCAGGGCCCGCATCGATCATTTCCTGGGTCGCAATGTCATTGATCAGCATTCCGCTGGCGTACACTTTCGCGAGGCTAGCTCTTAAGTATCGCGATTTTGGCGGTATTGCACGGATAGTGGAGCAGGCTTTCGGAGGCGCATGGGGCGCCCTGGTGGGATGGTTCTTCTTTGTGTGGGTGGCGACTGGACAAGCGGTCGTTGGATTAACGGGAGCCGCCTATATGGTATCCGCCTTCCGATTGCCTGCTGTATGGGCCTACCTGTTCGCATTTGGCTTCCTTGCGGCAGCCCTTCTCACTAATTTGTTGGGCATGAGGGCCAGCGCGAGGCTGTCGCTGCTGCTGAGCGGGGCTGTGCTAATCCTGCTGTTAACGACGATTGCTTTATCGATCCCGGATGTAGAGCGAACACAGTTCAATGAATTTATGCCTCATGGCATCACTGGGATAGGACAAGCTTGTGTTTTGATATTCTGGGCTTTCTTCGGCTGGGAGAGCATAACCCATCTGGTTCCGGAGTTCGCGAATCCCGAGAGAGATGTAATGCGCAGTACATGGTCTAGCGTATTCATCATTGGAGCCACCTACACGTTGTTGTCTATTGTGACGGTTGGCACGGGTCTGTATGGGGAGCATGCCACGGCAGCTCCTCTAGCGGAACTAATGGGGCGTGCGATTGGCTTCAGCGCCAGTATCGCAACCGCAATAGTAGCCTGTATTGTTTGCCTCGGTACGCTGAATGTGTACTTGGCCAGCTCTTCGCGATTAGGCTACGCTCTGGCCAAGGAAGGACAATTCCCGGCCTGGTTCGGCGGTCTTGATGCTCGAGGCGTTCCTTATCGCAGCGCGCTGTTTCTTTTTGTAACCAATACTTTAACATTGGGGGCAGCCTATATAGGGACTATCGGAACAGATCGGCTTATCCTGGTTCCAACGACGCTCGGTATTATTGTGTATGTTATCGCATCGCTTGCATGTGTGAAGCTGCTGTGGCATGATCCGGTTGGTCGTTGGTCGTCCCTGCTGTCAGCCTGCTTTTGTCTGGCTGTGGCTCCCTTCTCGATGTCCTATCTGGCTGTGCCTGTTATAGTCGCAATTGCGTGTTTCCTTTATTTAAGAATAAAAGCCCAACAACGTAGAAGATCGGAGGTCAACAATTCATGAGAACGGTTGATTTGATCCAGAAGAAACGGGACGGAGGCGAGCTTAGCCGGGAAGAGATCGCCTTCTTGATTCAAGGCTACAGCGCTGGACGGATTCCCGATTACCAGCTATCCGCATGGGCGATGGCGGTGTTCTTCCAGGGCATGTCGGCGCGCGAAACAGCCGATCTGACCTTGGAGATGGCCGCCTCGGGCGATCAAGTCGACCTGAGCGCGATTGCTGGCGTCAAGGTCGATAAACACAGCACAGGCGGTGTCGGAGACACGACAACGCTTGTGCTGGCCTCTCTTGTGGCCGCGGCCGGCGTGCCGGTTGCGAAGATGTCCGGCCGCGGGCTCGGACATACGGGTGGAACCATCGACAAGCTGGAGTCGATTCCAGGCTTCCGCGTCGAGCTCACGCAGGAGCAGTTCGTTGAGCAGGTGAATCGGCACGGGATTGCTGTTATGGGCCAATCAGGCAATATTACGCCTGCTGATAAGAAGTTATATGGGCTGCGGGACGTGACAGCCACAGTGAATTCCATCCCGCTGATAGCAAGCTCGATCATGAGCAAGAAGATTGCCTCGGGAGCCGATGCGATTGTGCTCGATGTGAAGACTGGCAATGGAGCGTTCATGAAGACTCTGGACGATTCAATCAAGCTTGCCGAAGCCATGGTGGCGATCGGGGAGGAAGTCGGACGCGAGACAGTTGCCGTCATTAGCAGCATGGAGCAGCCGCTTGGTGTCGCTGTAGGCAATGCGCTTGAGGTGAAACTGGCGATCGAGACGTTGAAGGGTCAGGGGCCTAAGGACCTCGAGGAGCTGTGTTTGACGTTAGGCGCACACATGCTGGTGTTAGGCGGCAAAGCGCTGGATGTAGCCGAGGGCGAGGAAGTATTGCGGGAGCTGATCCGCAAAGGGTATGCACTTAAGAAATTTAAGGAGTTCGTAGCCGCCCAGGGCGGGTCGCCTTCCTTCATCGACCAACCGGCGCAGCTGCCTGCTGCTAAGCTTGTTGTACCAGTGTCTGCACAATCGGCGGGGTTCGTCTCTGGCATTGAGGCGGAGCGCATCGGAATCGCGGCTATGCTGTTGGGAGCGGGGCGTGAGACCAAAGAAGCCTCCATTGATCTGGCAGCAGGGATTATGCTTAATCGCAAGGTGGGAGACCGGGTAGAGCCTGGTGAGGCGCTTGTAGAGCTGCATACGAACCGTACGGATCCGAAGCTGATCGAAGAGGTCAGCCAGCATATAGTCGCGGCTTACACGATCACAGAGCAGCCGCCTGAGCAGCCTCAACTGATCTATGCAATAGTGACCAGGGAAGGCGTTCAGCGTCTGAGCCGTTGATAAGATTATGCGTCAGGTGCAACAATAATAAGCTTGCGAGACACTCACATTGAATACAAATGTGGGTGTTTTTGTTTATGAACTTACCAGAAAGTATAAGATTCTGGGGGAGAGTGAAGGGGCCTTCTATGTTCCGTTCGTTGTCGGGGTGGTGGAAATGAGCTGCAAAAAGGTTACTGCTTAGATCCCGAACAATGTTGGTAGTTTTTTCACGAATATTTCCGGTCATCCCCATGAGTGAACAATGTACAATGGCCCAATCGGCGAGAGATACTCGAATAAGTCGAGTATCTCCGCCTTCAAAGGGCCCAATCGGCAAGAGATGCTCGACTTATTCGAGTATCTCGGCCTTCGGAGGGCCCAATCGGCGAGAGATGCTCGACTTATTCGAGTATCTCGGCCTTCGGAGGGCCCAATCGGCGAGAGATGCTCGACTTTTTCGA
>JARBUQ010000160.1 GCA_029239545.1 Paenibacillus sp. | reverse complement strand
ACGCCGAGTCGCTCGCTAAGCGGGATGACTTCTTTCTCGATGCCGCGGCTCAGCATGCTGTATTGCGGCTGGTTCGATACGATTCGGTCGAGATTCAATTCCCGGGCGGTGTGGACCGCATCATTGATTTGCACAGCACTCCACTCGCTTACACCTACATATAACACCTTGCCTTGGGTTACGAGATCGTCCAAAGCACGGAGCGTCTCCTCAAGCGGCGTACCCGGATCGTAGCGGTGGCATTGATATAAGTCAACGTAATCGGTTCCGAGTCGCTTCAAGCTCGCTTCACACTGCTCCATAATGTGCTTGCGCGACAATCCCCGGTCATTCGGTCCATCTCCCATCGGGAAGAACACCTTAGTCGCGAGCACATAAGAGGACCGTTCGTACTTCGACAGTGCCTTTCCGACGATTTCCTCTGCTGCTCCCCGCATATATCCATTCGCCGTATCGAAGAAATTAATGCCTAACTCGTATGCTCGATCGATGACGGCTTCCGACTGATCTGCCTCAACCGATCCTCCATAGGTCAGCCAGCTGCCCAGTGATATCTCGCTCACTTTCACACCGCTATTGCCGAGTCTTCTGTATTGCATAAGATCATCTCCCTTGGAATGATTCTTCTTTTGTAGCCGACCACTTGCTCATTGTAGTTGTTTTCGAGTAAAGTGGAAAGTAGTGAATTAATTGTGCTATTATTACAAATTTAATACTTACTTACCTTAAATATAGTAACTATCTTCGAGGAGATGTGAGGATATGAGTACCCCTGAATCTGTCGAACAAGTACATGCAGCACCGAATAATTATGTGCCCAAAGTACCGGTAACCATCGAGTGCAGCATCGAGAAAACGTTAAGTGTTATCGGGGGCAAGTGGTCCTTTCTTGTCATCCGTGAGCTGTTCTGCAGCAAGAAACGCTTCGGCGAGCTGCAGCGGGCAATCAATGGAGTCAGCCCCAAGGCGCTCACCGATACGCTGCGCCATCTGGAGGAGCAGGGCGTCCTCGAGCGGCATGCATTCGCGACCGTCCCGGTCACGGTGGAATACACGCTGACGCCAAAGGGTGGGGACCTGCATCAGATTTTGAAGGAAATGAAGCTGTGGGCAGCTAAGTGGACTTGATCGGGGGAGGTGGGCGGCGGCAATGTTGTGCTTAATGAGGGAGGAATCGGGTGTAGGGCTAATTATAACCCTGTGAAGCGGTTTAATTTTCTTAGCGGTTAAAAAAAGCCTGCAGGGAGCCCAAACTGTCCCATGCAAGCTTTTTCACAATTGTTATGATTTGTCGCCACTGCCGCCGCCACGCTTGTTCGTTCCACCGACCGTAATTACGTCCACGAACGGACGAATGCGGTCCATGATCCTCTGCCCTTTGAATTCCTCGTCGCCGTCACGGTTCGTGAAGCTGAAATGCCGCTCCAGCGCATCAAGCTGATAATTAGACGTGAAGAACGTCGGCTTCCGGTTCATCCTGTAGTTCAGGATCGCCCCCATCACATGGTCACGGGCCCAAGGGTTCAGGTTCTCCGCTCCTATATCGTCGAACACGAGCAGATCGGTCTCTTTCATCAGTTCAACCGTCTCCTTGAGCCGCTGCGGCTCCTGAATCATCGCCTTCAGGTCCTCCACAAAATCGGGCATATATACGATAGCTCCCGTCAGCCCTTCCTTGGCCAGCTGATAGAGCATATAACACATCAAGAAGGTTTTGCCCGTACCGAACTTGCCGACGAGATATAATCCTTCCTTCTGCAGCCCTTCTTCCTTCGTCTTGTCGATATAGTCCTGCAGACGGCTTACAGATTGGGCACGCTCCATATCCATGAATAAGATCTCTTCACTGGAATACCCATCCTCCAATGCTTTATCATCCACATAGAAGCTGTGAATCCGACTGCGTATGGAATCCTGGCTGTTCTGCGCGATCCATTTCTTGCAGGCCACTTTATGATCGTGAATGTAAGTATGCTCCCTGATCTGCTCCACCTTCAGCCGAGTATAATGCCCTTGAAAATCATTCGGACAGCGCTCCAGCCCCGGACAGTTCGAGCAATTCTTAAATTCCGTCACGTATTGATATAAGCGATTCATATGAATTTTGATCGTATGCTCATCGAGCTCAGGATGCTTGTCCCGCAGCTTGGCTACGAGCGGATCGTCCAGCAGTTCCTTGATGGTCTGCTCCGCCTTTTTCATAAAGCTCATATCCGGCATGCTCGATAATATACGGGATAGTGATTCCATCATACCTAGTCCCCCCTTCCTCATGCTTCTTCCACGATTGAGCAAACAACCCCACTACTTGAGCTTCCCATCCAGCTTAAGCGCCTTCTTGCGCATGGCCTCCAACTGCTCCTTCGTTAGGGGATCGGCTGCAGGAACATCGGTAATAATGGAGATTCTTGGCTTGTTCGAGCGATTCAGAGCAGAAGAGGAATTGCGATTGCTTCTCGATGCACCAGCTCCAGCAGCACCAGACTCTGACCTTCCCGCATTAGCCCGATGATTCGTGCGTTTCAAAGTTTGTTCCCGAATGTATTCAACTGCCTGCTCATATGTACCTACACCTTTGGCCAGCATATTCGATGCGACTGTATCAATGTAACCCTTGGTCCAGGACGATTCCTTGTACACATGCAAATGATGGATCATAACATTAATGACTTCATCCGGCAGCTTATAGTTCATATCAATTTTCTCAAAAATATCCGTTACCGTCTTAGGAACCGAACCCTTCGGGAAAAATCGGCTCAGCAGCCCCGTGTAAGGCTCGTTGCGTAGCAAAGCATTGTATTGGTGAATGTCACATTGTCCAACGAACAAACCGGGAACCTCAAGATAATAACTCATCTCTACAGTTTTCTCCTCCGCGCCCTCCCATTGTGAGGCGTCAAGGTCCCGCTTGGCGGCAACATCCACCACCTTAACCAAATGCCGCTCCCGCTCCTCGCCACGCTTTTGCCCTTGCCGATAATACAGATTAGCCTTGTATTGCAGCATCTCCGTCTGGAGCTCTCCCGTTTCTGAGAACATGCCATCTTCGTCCAACAGTCGGCATGTTTCCTGAAGCGTAAGCGCAAACTTGCGGGCTAGCATATTGATCGCAATCATTTGCTGAGGCTCATATCGGAGCGCTTCAACGAATACCCGATTGGACGATTCTCGCGGGAAACGCATCATCAGCTCGCTATAATGGAACGCCTTGCTGGTTACATCAAGTCCCCCTGATTGCTCCCTCGTTGTAGCTGTCTCGAAGAGCGCCTGCTCCAGCTCTATATCAATCACCTGTGTATTCAATTGAAAAATATCGTAGAACGGAACCGATATATTCTCGGACACCGTCTCCGGGTCAGAAAGCTCCTCGGGCTCCGGGTTAAGAAACGCCTCACGAAGCGCCAATACCGAATATTTGCCTACCTTGTCCCGAAGCAGCATGACGAGATGCTGATTTTTGAAAAATTCATCTGGAGACATCGGAGCAAGCAACTGGTACTCGTACATATAATCATCTACAGCAGGGACATATTTGCGGGTTGTTTGCAGCAATCCCACCGCTTCCAGGCGAGACGTTTGTTCTATGAAAATCTTCCGCCCTTTCTCTCCGGGTTCAAGATCAAGAGTAAGAAACAGCTTCCGCTGCTGCTCGATCTCAGAGTATCCAATCCGGTCAGCAGGAACCTGCTGAATGAGCGTCTGATAAACAGAGATGGCAAAAGCGCCGATCATCGGCTGATAAATATTGGACAGCATCTTGAACTCCAGCACACCAAGTGCGAACTCCCGGTATGTATAGAATCGATGATGCTCCGTAAAATGATGCATATTGGTAATTCTCATCGCGAATGCTCCTATCTTCTGCGAATCCTTCAATCGACAAAGGACGTCAGCTATCTACATTCTATCACAAATTTCAGCACCCGGAATAAGCATCCTGACATCTTTCTTCTGGAAAAGTCGAAACAAGGCCCCACTCCTGGGAGCGGGACCTTGTCATACTTGAATAATTTGTAGACTCGTAAATTAGAACATCTTAAATCCTCGTACGCGAAGTGTATGAATCGCATTTCCACTTAAGATAGCTCCGAACAGCCCCGCTATGAAGGGGGTGTAATCCACAATCGTGTACTTAGCCACATTATCCCACAACGAACCCGAGCCCCATGCCCAATACAGAAGCATCCCAACTACAACAACTACGTACAGATAAATCGGGAACCGTGTCGTTTTGAGCAGCATGTTGAATATAAAACCGATCCCGAATGCCAAAACAAAAATCAGCAAAGCGGCAATGGCCAATTGAATCATAGTAACGTTCCTCCTGCGAGAAAATGGATTGTATACTTCTAGTGTAGAAAGTGGGACGCTCAAAGTCAACCTGTAACCTGTGTCTGATTGAATTCTTCCTTTATTGCATGCTGAGAAGGTGACAGCTCTGTGACAGCGTTTGCCCTTTCCTGGCCATTTCGCTACAATACTTGTAACAAGAGCTCTGGAACTTCTTCAGGGCAAGTTAGCTGTAAAGGAGCCGAGAAACCGATGAGTGACGCTGTACAAACATTAGAAGGCTGGTACGCCCTTCACGATTTCCGCACAATAGATTGGTCCGCATGGAAAGCTGCTTCACCGGAAGAACGCGCACAGGCTGAGGACGAGCTGCACACATTGCTGCATGAATGGCGCTCCGTTGAGGAGAGCAAGCTTGGCAGCACAGCTTTCTACCACATTGTCGGTCAGAAAGCAGACCTCATGTTCATGCATCTTCGTGAGACGCTGGAGGAGTTAACCGCCATTGAGACCACTTTTAACAAAACTAACTTCGCGCGATTTACCAAACCCGCTTATTCCTACGTTTCTGTAGTGGAATTAAGCAATTATATGTCCAAACCAGGAGTAGATCCTAAGGAAGATCCGGAAGTCGTCGCCCGACTGAAGCCGATACTCCCGAAAGCCAGACACATATGCTTCTATCCAATGAACAAACGCCGCTCCGGCAACGACAACTGGTACATGGTCAGTATGGAAGACCGCCGTACGATGATGCGCAGTCATGGCATGATTGGCCGCAGCTATGCAGGTCGCGTCAAGCAAATCATCACCGGTTCGGTCGGATTCGACGATTGGGAGTGGGGCGTAACTTTATTTGCAGAGGATGCGCTAACGTTCAAGAAGCTTGTGTACGAAATGAGATTCGACGAGGTTAGCGCTCGTTACGGTGATTTCGGCGATTTCTATGTTGGTAATTTGCTGGATCAGTCTAAGGTGAATGCGCTGTTGAGTGTTTAGAGTCGATAAAAACCTGACTGGAAATTCATCAGTCAGGTTTTCTATTGAGTTCAGTTAGACCGTGTGCTTCGATTTCTAATCTTCTACTTGGATCAGAGCACCAAAGTAAACTACTTATTAAGGAAATTGAACTAAATCTTCGTTTCGATACCTCCTGCTTTCCGATTAATAAAGCGATCTAAACTATTTCGGAAGCTAGCTTTGCTAATTGTTTGGTTTGGCTTACTAATCAACTCTCCCCCCCCTTTTTGCCTCCACATTTGTTTACTTTGCTTCACTATTTGTTTCATTACCTTCACTAATTGATAATGGACCAACATCAAACTCGCTCATTCATCCCATTTTCTGCGAATTCACCTTCAACTTCAATTTTCTGCTCTGTTTCGCCGTATGTATCAACCAATTCCTTCCTGTACTTCCAACCTCACTCCCAAGGAAACGTATCTGTCAAATAATCGGCGAATTTCTTGCTTTCCTCCCGGCGGAATCGACGAATCTCGGCACGCTTAAGCCCGGTCTCATGCAGACGCTTCTCCTCCTCAGTCTCCGGAATTACTCTGGGTACCCGAACCGGCCTGTGATTCTCATCAAGCGCCACAAAGGTCAGGAAGGATGTCGCCGCAATCTGACGATCCCCGCTCACCAAGTCCTCCGTGATGACTTTCACGAACACCTCCATGGAGCTGTTGCCTGTATAAGTTACGAAAGCCTCCAGACTTACTGAATCCGTAGTCATAATCGGCTTCAGGAAATCGACCGAATCGGTTGAAGCTGTAACGCAGAAATTCCGGCAATGCTTGGCCGCAGCAATGGAGGCGATATCATCTATGTTGGCCATCAGCTTGCCGCCGAATAAGGAGTTATGATTGTTCACGTCTGTCGGAAATACTCTGGATGTTCTGTAACATCGGGATTGTTTGACCAAGCGCTGTTCTTCCAAACGGATGCACCCTCTCATTTTATATACTTACCCTAGTTTACCAATTATCGTCCCTGTAATGCTAATCGTTCAAGGAAATTCTAATTCCGCCCCATTAACCGTTTTGTCAGAGGAAAGGTTATGGTACAGTTGGAGATACAAGTATAATACTAGTTCTTCTGGAGGTTCGAACCCATGACCAAGATCAAGATTGGATTAGCTGCACTCCGTCACCTTACTACCTTTGCCGACAATATGAATAAAATACGTGATGTTTTACTGCAGTGCCAGACAAACGGTGTTGATATTGTTTGTTTTCCTGAGGGCTACCTCCCGGGGCTGAGGGGAACGGAGGATGAGTTTGCTCCTCCAGACAACGCCTTGATGGATGAAACGCTGCGAATTCTAGGGAAATGGTGTAAAGAATGCAATACCGCGCTCATAATTGGAATGGAATACTTATCCGAGCTTGGACTGCATAACCGGGCTTATGTGATCTCTGCAGACGGACTGGTGATGGGATATCAGACGAAGAATCAAATCCCCCTTGGCGGAGAATCCTTGCATTATGTGGCTGACGGTACTAGAGCTATGTTTGAAGTCAAAGGTGTGCCGTTCGGAATCGCGATCTGTCATGAAGGCTGGCGTTATCCGGAAACGGTAAGATGGGCAGCAGTACGTGGGGCAAAAATTGTTTTCCAGCCTCAATGGACCGGAAGAAAATATGATGGGGTCAAGCCTCGGGAATGGGGTGAGGCATTCTTCGAGAAAGCTATGATATGCCGGGCACAGGAGAACACGATATTTTTCGCCAGCGTTAATGTATGCATGGATTATCAGACAGCTGCAACAAGTGTCATTGATCCTCATGGCAATCTGCTTCAATACGTGCAGCACGGGGAGGAGCAGCTGTTGATCCAGGAAATTGACACCGCACAAGCAGAAGGAACATACGCGACGCGGTATAATGCTGATTTGTATCCGTTGTGAATCAAAGGAAATAACGGAACTCCGATGAAGCGAGTTCCGTTATCCCAATCTCCGATATTCTATCTCAGTCAGCTTTCCCGCTTAGTCACCAGCACATTGTTAATGACCAGGTACTTAAGCGATGACCTGCACATTACATCCATGGCATCGTTAGCCCCAAGCACAAGCGGGAAGCCGTGCAAATTGTAGGATGTATTCAGCAGGACAGGACGGTCCGTGATCTTTCCGAATAAGGATAACAGGCGATGAAATTCCGGATACGTCTCTTTGTTGACGATCTGGGCTCTTGCCGTTCGGTCATACTGATGCACAGCAGCCGCAAAATCACTTCGCTTGTCCGTAGAATCGAATGACATCATCATATACGGTGAAATCCGTTCACCTGATAGAGCCTCTGGAATGTCTATATACTTCTCTGCTTGCTCGATCAATACAGCCGGCGCAAATGGCATGTAGAAATCCCGCTGTTTGATCATCGCGTTAATCTCTTGAACACATCCGAAACGGGCAGGATCAGCCAGTAACGAGCGGTTGCCAAGCCCCCTTGCTCCGAATTCCATCCGGCCGGAGCATCGAGCTACAATGTTGCCCTCAGCTAATAACTGGGCTGTCGTGTTGTCCGGATCGTCCAGCGGTGAGAATTCCAGGCGATCCTCATAGCTGTGCATTGCGGACTCCAGGTCAAAACCCGAATCCGGTCCAAGACAGAAGGAATCGAACCGAATATCCCCCCCTCTCTCGGGGTTATCCCCAACATAATTTAACCACAACGCACCAAAAGGCAGGGATTCGTCCCCGCATGACGGGAATACTTGAAAATACTCTACCTCCTCAAGCTTGCTGATGAGGGCATTTACCTTAATATTCATGAACACCCCGCCTGCTACTACTAACTTCCTGATCCCAGTATGGGCGATTAGATTCTTCACCCATTTGAGAATCAGCTCCTCAGTGAAAGCCTGCAAAGCCCCGGCCACATTATCGAATCGCTGGCGCTTGAAATCCTGCGCAATTCGGTACGCTATATTCGTTGTAGTCTCCTCTGTTTTTCTTCGGAAAATCAAAGGATTATCTGGATCCACATCAACATAACTCCTGAATTTCTCAACAAGAGACTCCACGTAATCTTTCTTCGCATAGGCAGCCAAGCCCATCACCTTATACTCATGCTCATGCGGAGTCATTCCAAGAAAATGCGTTACTGACGTATAGATATTGCCTATCGAATTCCCGCTAGGTGTGCTTGCGATCAGCCTCAACTCATTGTTGGCCGCCAAATATACATGCGAGCAGTCACCATCCCCTCCACTGTCAAGCGTAATGACCAAATGCGGTTCCACAGCATCGTTCCTCATCCCGAAATAGGCGGCTGCAGCATGGTTCAGATGATGGTGGGTTCTGACAACCGGGACGTGGGACAACCCATGCCTTTCAAGCTGTCTGGCGACCACCTGATTCGTCTGCTCCGGTGTCATTGTTCGAATGGCCGTGACTTCCTCTCCTGCTTCCGTATGATCGGCTCTGGTCTCGTAAACCTCGTGATACAGATCATTCGTTATAATATTGCTAAGCAAATTCGACAGACAAATAGTGGCGATGTCATCCTTTGTGATCCCGAGA
>JARBUQ010000159.1 GCA_029239545.1 Paenibacillus sp. | reverse complement strand
GCGTTTCTCGATATCCCGCAAAAGTTCCATCGCGATAGCTGACAACCGCGCCTCAGTGTAACGCATCGCGGCTGCCGGATCATCATCAAGCGAACCCCAGTTGCCGTGACCGTCCACTAATGTGTGAGACATCTTCCAAGGCTGCGCCATACGGACCATCCCGTCATAGATCGATTGATCTCCGTGAGGATGGTAATTGCCCATTACGTCACCCACGGTCTTCGCCGACTTGCGGTAAGGCTTGTCCGGTGTATTCCCGGATTCATACATGGCATACAAGATGCGTCGTTGGACGGGCTTGAGCCCGTCACGAACGTCCGGAATAGCCCTGTCCTGAATAATATATTTCGAATATCGGCCGAATCTGTCTCCAACAACTTCTTCCAGAAAGGCTGGCAAAAATTTTTCCGATGCACTCATTCTTGTCTCATCACCTCAATCAATTTTACCAAGCCTGCTTACTCCACATATTCCGTGAAATCCACGTTTTCGATAATCCATCGCTTACGCGGGTCAACCTTATCTCCCATAAGTGTAGATACACGACGCTCTGCTTTGGCAGCATCTTCAATCTGTACTTGCAGCAGCGTACGCAGCTCGGGATCCATCGTCGTTTCCCACAGCTGCTCCGGATTCATCTCACCCAAGCCTTTGTAACGCTGCAGCTCAATCGACTTGCCTAATTCCTTGGAAACCTCGTTCAATTGCTCATCTGAGTACACATAACGCATCACACTGTTCTTGCCGGCCTTCTTCGTGACCTTATATAGCGGAGGCTGTGCAATAAACACAAGTCCGTTGTCGATTAATGGCTTCATGTAGCGGTAGAAGAAAGTCAAAAGCAGTACCTGTATATGGGCTCCGTCGGTATCGGCATCTGTCATAATAATGATTTTTCCGTAATTGCTCTCCTCTACCTCGAACTCGGATCCAACTCCTGCGCCAATGGCAGCAATAATGGCTTTGTACTCGTCGTTCTTCAGGATATCCAGCAGCTTGGCCTTCTCCGGGTTCATCGGCTTTCCCTTAAGCGGCAAAATAGCCTGATGCCGGGAATCGCGTCCTTGCTTGGCGGAACCGCCTGCAGAATCGCCTTCCACGATGAACAGCTCGTTGCGCGCATGATCCTTCGATTGTGCCGGAGTAAGCTTCCCGTTCAGATTGGAGCTCTCACTCTTGCCCTTCTTCCCGTTACGCACTTCTTCGCGAGCTTTGCGGGCTGCTTCACGCGCTTTGGCCGATTGTACGGCCTTCTTGAGCAGCTGCTGAGCAACCTGTGGGTTCTCTTCAAGGAATTCGTCCATCTGTTCGGATACTATGGCATCGACCGCACTTCTGGCTGAGGCGCTGCCTAATTGATCTTTCGTCTGACCGACGAATTCGACCTCGCCCATCTTGATATTGATAACGACCATCATGCCTTCTCGCAGATCGGCACCCTCGAGGTTCTTTTCTTTCTCCTTGAGAATGGCTGCTTTGCGCGCATAATCATTCATGACCCTTGTAAAGGCGGTTTTAAATCCGGTCTCGTGTGTACCGCCGCCACGGGTCGGAATCGAATTCACGAAGGATACTATAGTTTCTGTATACCCGTCATTGTATTGAAAGGCAACTTCCACCTCGATGTCATCCTTTTCTGCGGCAAAATGAATGACTTCGTGCATGACGGTTTTGTCTTCATTCAGGAATTGAACAAACTGCTTGGCGCCGCCCTCATACTGATACGACTCCTGCTTGTCCGAGCGCTCATCTTTGATCGTAACCTGCAGGCCGGAGTTGAGGAAAGCAATTTCCTGCAAACGCTCCGCTAACGTATCATAGCTGACTGAGGTTCCAGTCTGAAATACTCTTTTATCCGGTTTGAACGTAACTTTCGTTCCGGTACGGTTCGTGTTGCCGATTATCTCAAGTCCCGTTGTGGGCTCTCCTACATGCTCTCGTCCATTCGCATCTACCCAATATTCGAACCGTTGACGATGAATCTTCCCATCCCGATTAATCTCGACCTCAAGCCATTCAGAGAGAGCGTTCGTCACAGAAGCCCCAACACCATGCAAGCCACCTGACTTCTTGTATCCACTACCGCCGAATTTGCCGCCTGCATGAAGAATCGTGAAGACGACCTGCGGAGTTGGAATTCCCGTCTTATGCATCCCGGTTGGAATACCTCGACCGTTATCCTTTACGGTAATGGATTGATCTCTATGTATGATGACGTCGATCTTGGAGCAGAACCTGGCCAGATGCTCGTCTACGGCATTATCTACGATTTCCCATACCAGATGATGCAAGCCGGAAGCGCTTGTGCTGCCGATATACATCCCTGGCCTTTTGCGGACTGCACTCAAACCTTCAAGCACCTGAATATCATCTGCATCGTAGCCTGTAGGAGCGTTAACCTGCGCGACCGGCCCGGAAAACAAATCAATTTGTTCGGCCATCCTTGTGCCCCCATTCAGCAAAGTTGTAACATATTATGCATTATATCATCGTTTTCAATTAATTTAATACGTCTTTTTTCGTGAAGCTCCAGAAAGATACGGCTACAGCCGCTATTGTCCATACTAATAACACGTTTAATGAGAACGCCAAATTCATTCCTTCAATCGGCGGCAGTGTGCCTGATAGGTAGTCGGTAAGCTGCAAATTGACCATAAACAAATATTTGGCCGTCTCCCATGAGGATGCCATATTCGTCAGAATGGTTCCTGCAATAAGTACAGCTAACATGATCCCCATACCGGCAGCCGTGCTTCGAACGAGCACCGATATCATCAGCGACATACAGCCAACGACAAGTGCCGAGACCCAGACCAGCCCCATCTCCATAATCAGAAATAACCACTGGGGTATAGGATGCACCTTACTGAAATCCACCTCTGTCCCAATAACCTTGAACCCGCTAAAAATCGGAATATTCCAGCCCCCATACCCGAACACAAGTCCTGATATGAGGTAACACATCGCTGCTGTTGCAAATACAGTCAAGGATACATAGAACACCATTGCGATATATTTGCTGAGCAGCACCTTCCATCGCCGTACTGGCCTCGTCAATAATAACTTAATCGTACCGGTAGAATGCTCGGAAGAAACAAGATCCGAAGCTATAACCATAATCATGAGCGGGATAAACAAACCAACGGCATTCCGTAAAAATCCTACTGTGAAGGTCACGCCATTCGGTGACTCAGGATTGACGTTTTTGTCCAGATAGTACTGCAATACCCGGACTTGGACTCGCATCATTTTTTTCCACTCTTCCGGGACACGACTGCTCCCAAGACGATTGGTGTAATCATTGATTTTCTGTTGATTCACCAAGCGCCAGTCCTGGTTGCCGAATTGCTTCTGGTTGTTCTGGGCTACTTTCATTTGGGCATAAGTAAATATAGGGATGAGAGCCGCCAAAATTAGCAAAACGACGAGAAATCGTCTTTTCTTCATAATCTTGATCGTCTCATTCTGGACTAATGGATATAGACCGATCTGGGGACTAGTCAATTTTCTCGCCCTCCGTCATACTTAAGAATAGCTCTTCCAATGTTGGATTCTTGACCTGAATACCCGATACATGAACATTCGCAGCGACAAGCTTGGCATTGATCTCAGGGATTCGATTGGCATCATCGAGCTGAGTAATAACCGATCCTTCCAAGCCGAGAACCTGAATGCCTGGTTCAGCTTCAAACACCTGAACCGCCTGTTCAACAGGCTGAACGTCCCATAATACGCGGCTTCCTGCCTGTACCAGCAGTGCGTCCACTCCGCCGACCGCCAAAACCTCGCCATGACTTATAATCGCAACCCGATCGCACATTTGTTGAATTTCACTCAGCAGATGACTGGATACGAACAGGCTTAAGCCTTGATCGGCTAATTCACGAATGAATTCACGCATTTCCTTAATCCCCTGCGGGTCCAGACCGTTCGTAGGCTCGTCCAATATGAGCAGGCTGGGGCGGCCCAATAAGGCTTGGGCAATACCGAGACGCTGACGCATCCCTAATGAATATGTACGGACTTTATCGTGAATGCGCTTGTCCATTCCAACCGTCGCAACGACTTCATGAATTCGCGCCTCGTCAACACCGTGCAGCATCCGAGCAAAATGCTCCAGATTCTCCCACCCAGTTAAATAAGAGTAAAGCTCCGGATTTTCCACAATACAGCCTACTTGACTGAGCGCCTCGTTATGCTGCTTCTGAATATCATACCCGCATATTTGAATCGACCCTTCGGTAGGCTTGATCAAACCAACTAACATCCTGATAGTCGTAGTTTTGCCTGAGCCGTTTGGGCCCAAAAACCCGAATATCTCGCCCCTGCCAACATCAAAAGAAATACCTTTTATGATGAGTCTGCTGCCGATCTTCTTCTTCACATTGCTTACCGTTAAGACAGTGGTGCTCCTAGCTTCCATCCGCTTCCCTCCTCTCTATTGAATAGCTTGTATAATCCGTTCAGCAATACGCTCATAGCCCAGCTGATTCGGATGAAAATGATCCGTATAAATATAATCGGAGAAATTGAGCTGGAACAAATCGAATGTTGACACATACACCATGTTCGGATACTTCAGCGATAGACGGAATATCGCATCATTCCACTCTGCGACATGAACGGAGGCAGCACGCATTTCCGGCAGATCGAAGAAAGGGTTGTACATCCCTGAGTACACAATCGTTGCGTTAGGATTCAGCTCAGCCAGCTTCGTTAAAATTTGCTCCATCCGCTTCAACGGCTCCGGCATTCTCTCCCGCACCTTGTCCGGATCCAACTGATCGGTCTGGGAATTTAGAACATCCTGTGAAATAGCGAACAAATCATTCCCACCCATTGTGAGCAGGATGAGATTCGCCTGTTCGATTCCATATGCAACCCCTTGCTGCCCCAGCAGATCCTTGAGCAGCTGCTCAGTCACGTAACCATTTACTGCATAATTCCCGATTAAGTTGACCGGTTTGTTCGTTGTCTGCTCCAGCTTGTTCTTCACATTCAGAACGTAACCCTTGCCGCTTACATCTCCGGTTCCCTTAGTGAGCGAATCACCAAGAGCCACAATGCGAATACTGTCCTGATCGAGCGGAGTTTGCGGCTTCGGTTTGTCAGGCTCCACCATATACGAAGCAGGCTGAGGATTCAATACATCCATAATCGCATAGACTAAGCCGAACATAAGCAATGCCGTTGTAATAACAGCGGCCAGTCCCACACTTCTCCAGATGAAGCGTGTTCCTTTCATATTGACCCCTCCTCTGGTAAAATCTACTTCGTTATCTTTAAAAGTTCTTTCTTGTAGAGTAAAGGTTCCACTTTCATTTTGCAAATTTCTGGACAATAAAAGAAGGAAAACCGCAAAAAGCCTTCCACACTCACATGGAGAGGCCTGGGAAGCAGCTGGTTGTAGTCACTATTTATATTTCTTAATGTTAAAGTTCGCTTCGAGAAGAGCCCAATTCTGGGGAAAAGACTGACCTAACACCCAATAGCTCATCCCTCTCAACTGATACTGCTTAATCAAATTGAATTTCATCTGCATACTACGAGCATCCTCGAACCATACAATATGCTCGTGAGCCTCCTGGTCGTAATAGCGATAGTACGGAGACTGAGCTAATGGATCGTATTGAATGTAGGCGCCAACCTCTCTCGCCAATTCCACCGCTGCTTGGGGACTCAGTGTTGGAGCGAATTTCCCCCCTGGTTTATAGGGGAGTGTCCAGTTATAGCCGTACAAAGGAGCGCTTAACATTATTTTGTGGCGAGGAATAACGCTCATGGCATACTCCAGAACACGGCGTACCTGCGGAAGTGGAGCGACTGCCATCGGCGGCCCGCCAGACCAACCCCATTCGTAAGTCATCAGGATGACAAAATCTACAATCGAGCCATGGGCTCCATAATCATGAGCTTCATACCAGGGACCGCTCTGTTCCCCACTAGTCTTAGGGGCAACGGCTGTGGAGATAAGCTTCCCCAAAGCATGGATGCGCATCGTCAATTCCTTAAGGAATGCAGTGTATGAATCTCTCTCGGTCGGTGAGATATGCTCAAAATCAACGTTAAGAGCGAAATAGGACTTCCCTTGCATCGTTTTCTCTATTTGAACAATCAGCTTCTCCCTTGCCACTGCATCACTAAAAATCGCATGAGCTACCTCAGCAGAAAATGTGCCGTCCTTAAAATTAGTTATGACCATCATAGGCACGGCATCCGTTTGTGCAATCTCCTCCAACGCCGCTGCAGCTTTGGGCGGGACCAATGAGCCGTCAGGCTGCACGATATATTGAAAAATACTGAAATATGTCAGCGCGCGAGCCGTATTTTTCACAATCATACGATCCGTTTCCGGATTGCGTGTCTGAAGATAACCGTTAACTTCTATAGTTGTTTTGGGGTGGACGTCTATGGTTCCGGGGATGCGTAATAACGTTCCGGGGTACAGTACAGCCGGGTTCACAATCCCGTTCAAACGGACAAAAGTTTCAACTGGGACCCCATACCTTTTGGCGATTCTCCATAAATTGTCCCCTTGCTGAACAACGTGAATACGTTCTTTTACTGGAACGATTAAGGCTTGACCTGGCACAAGCCTAGTGTCCTCCTCCATCCCATTCAATCTCATCAGCTCATCCAGGGCTGCTCCGAACCGCTTCGAAATCGCCCATAAAGAATCTCCAGGATTCACAGTCACAATCTGCACATTGTTCCCTCCCATTGGTAAAGGTGTTTGAAGACCTTTAAAGCTCAATAATACAGCTATGCCTATCCCTATTCCCGATGCATCAAATAATGTCTGTCCAGCTGAAAGGGGAGCTATGAACATTTTGGTGGCAGGAGTGAGATGTGAGTTAATCCGCAAAGAAAAAACCATCCGGCTATAGTTTCCGGACGGTTTTCTTTGGCTATTCACTAATAATTATGATTCCTACAGCTTGCGAAGCTTTACTTCTACTGCGGTATGATCAGCGCCCTTGGTCAGGATCAGATCAGCACGTGCACGGGTTGGCAAGATGTTCTCCTTCAAGTTGAGAAGATTGATTTCACGCCAGATCGTCGTAGCAGTATCTACGGCTTCCGAATCCGATAAGGTGGAATAACGATGAAAATAGGAATTCGGATTGGCGAACGCAGTATTCCGCAGCATCTTAAACCGCTCCACATACCATTGTGCAATATCTGCCTCACGCGCATCGACATAGATCGAGAAGTCGAAAAAATCCGATACATTCACTTCTCTGGCCAGCTTCCCCTTATGAATATTAGGTGAATGCGCCTGCAGGACGTTGATTCCCTCGACTATCAGAATATCAGGTTGTCCAATCCGCTGCTTCCGATCAGGCAGTATGTCGTAAGCCAGATGGGAGTAAATTGGACAGCTCACTTCCGGAAGCCCGGATTTGATATCTGCCAGGAATCGGATCAGCTTCCTTGCATCATAGCTCTCCGGGAATCCTTTACGCTTCATTAAGCCTCGTTCTTCAAGCACTCGATTCGGATACAGAAAGCCGTCTGTAGTGACCAAATCTACCTTCGGATGATTCGGCCAATGGGATAACAGAGCCTGCAACACCCGGGCCGTCGTGCTCTTCCCTACAGCCACGCTGCCTGCGATCCCGATAATATAAGGAACCTTGGCAGTATGATCGTTCAGGAACGTCTGAGTTGCTTTGTACAAGCGCTGGGTAGCCTCCACATACAGATTCAGCAATCTGGAAAGCGGAAGATAAATCTCTTGCACCTCTGCAATGGAAATTTTATCGTTAAGCCCCTTAAGCTGAATCAGATCATGCTCCTTCAGCGTCAAGGGTGTCACATCCCGCAATTTCGCCCATTCGTGGCGAGCAAAAGTGTTGTAAGGCGAAAACGTTTTGGATGGTACTTGCGGGACTTCCGTCATGTGCAGGTTCTTCCTTTCTAATTAAACGGCATCACCTAAAAACTTATACTGAGCTTCAACCAAGCCATAATAAATGCCTCGAATGGACATCAATTCATCATGACTGCCTTCTTCCATCAAAGTTCCGTGATCCATAACTATGATTTTGTCACAATTCCGAATCGTAGACAACCTGTGTGCGATAATAAATGATGTTCGACCTACAAGCAAAGCCTTAAGCGCCTCTTGAATTCGCAGCTCTGTTTCGGTATCAATGCTCGCCGTAGCTTCATCCAGAATCAGCACGCGAGGATCGGCAAGCAGTGCTCGTGCGAATGAGAGCAGCTGACGCTGGCCCATGGACAACACATTGCCCCGTTCTTCAACCTGAGTATCGTATCCATCCGGCAATCCCATGATAAAATCATGAGCGTAGACCGCCTTAGCCGCTTGCTCTACTTCCATATCTGTAGCATCCAGACGACCAAAACGGATATTGTCCCGAATTGAGCCGGAGAAAATGAACGTATCCTGCAGCACGACACCGATCTGGGAACGCAAGCTATCCAAAGTATAATCCCGAATATCCTGGTTATCAATCAGCACTTTGCCGCCTACTGGATCATAGAATCGACTTAACAAATTAATGACTGTGCTTTTGCCTGAACCGGTATGACCTACTAGCGCGATCGATTGCCCAGCCTCAACTTCGAGATTTACATTGCGCAGAGCAGGACGGCCCTTTTCATATTCAAACACGATATTTTCCAGCTTAACACTACCTGTAATCGGGGGCAGCGCTTTAGCATTATCCTTCTCGGCAACGGTTGGTTTCTCATCCATAAACTCGAAAATACGCTCTGACGAGGACATGGCGATGAGCACCTGCTGATACATGGCCCCCA
>JARBUQ010000158.1 GCA_029239545.1 Paenibacillus sp. | reverse complement strand
CATCCACCCTCTACGAGGGTGGATTTTTTGTTGTATAGGCTTGAATAAGAAGAAGGAGTGAGAATTCATTATGTTCAAATCATTGAAGTTGACTGATATTTTGGTCACGGTAGTAATTGCAGTTGTTTTTGCGATTGTGTACAAATTATGGTCGCCGCTTTATTATGCTGTTAAGCCTTGGGGGTTTCAGGTTGATCAGCTCCTGTATCCTATGTGGTTCATGGCTGCTACTGTTGCTTTTCTGATCATCCGCAAGCCAGGTGTTGCACTCATCGCTGAGCTCGCAGCCGCTTCAGGGGAATTCATAACAGGGTCGGAGTGGGGCGTGTCCGTATTTATGGCAGGTATTCTGCAGGGCTTGTTCG
Source organism: Paenibacillus sp. (assembly GCA_029239545.1). GTDB lineage: Bacteria > Bacillota > Bacilli > Paenibacillales > NBRC-103111 > Paenibacillus_AA. Next base: position 8,494 of record JARBUQ010000158.1, on the reverse strand, counting down.
CGGAACTTGTGTTTGCAGCATTTCGTTATAAGAATTATTCACTCGTAGTTGCCTCGTTAGCTGGGATCGGTGCATCGGTGGGCTCGCTGCTTATGGATCTGTACTACAATTACATTGATGACCTATCGGTATGGAACGTTACGATTCTGCTGGCCTCCCGGATGGTCGGTTCTGTAATCATTTGCGGAATATTCGCTTACTACCTGGTGAAGGCGTTGGAAGCAACAGGGGTGACGAATCTGGTTAGACCGCCGAGCAAAGCGGATTATGATCTGCTCAACCGACCATGAGTGAAGCAGCAGCAGTCGAGCAGCTGAGACTTGCTTTTCCAGGGGGGCAGTCGTTGTTATTCCGTGATTTGAATCTGACCGTCCACAGTGGAGAGAAGGTACTGCTTCTCGGCCCAAGCGGCTGTGGCAAGTCAACATTGCTGCAAGTATTGACAGGATTGATTCCAAACTCAATTGAGATGCCTATCAAGGTTGAGCGGCAAGTAATTCCGCAGTCCTGGGGTTTTGTATTTCAAGATCCGGACACGCAATTCTGCATGCCTTATGTAGACGATGAGTTAGCCTTCGTGCTTGAGAACTTGCAAGTTCCGCGAGAGCAGATGGCATCGCGAATTGCAGCGCTATTATCTCAAGTCGGGCTGCGCCTGGACTCAGAGCACACTCCTATTCAGGAGCTGTCCCAAGGGATGAAGCAAAGATTAGCGATTGCATGTGTGATAGCCCTGGAGCCGGAAGTGTGGTTCGTGGATGAGCCAACTGCCTTGCTCGATGAAGCAGGTACGAAGCAAATATGGGATACGCTTAAGGCAGCAGCTGTCGGTAAGACTTTGATTATCGTAGAACATAAAATTGATGAGATCGCGGATTATGTCGATCGGGTTGTCGTGTTCGACTCGCAAGCTGCAATTGTTGCGGATGGCCCGAGAGATGTTATTTTCGCCGAGATGAGGAGCCGTTTAACTTCAGAAGGAATCTGGATTCCAGGTATCTGGGATGATTATATACAGAGTAACCGATTCGGGCAGCTCATGCTGGACCGGGAAGCGCGCGGGGTACCCTCCCCTGAGACAGAACTGCTTACATTGCGGGACTGGACAGTCCTGCGCGGCAAACAGGAGAAACTGCATGTCCAGGAAGCGCTCGTTGGTCCGGGAGAGTGGATTTCCATTATCGGGGAGAATGGGGCCGGTAAGAGCACTCTGTTACTGGCAATGCTGCAGCTTCTCCGCACCACGGGGTATTATTCTTTGCTTGGGCAGCAGGTAACTCGTCAATCGAATAGTCCGGCTCGGGAGCTGGCGCTTGTCTTCCAGAATCCGGAGTATCAGTTCGTGACGAATTCAGTGCAAGCCGAGATCGCCTACACACTGCAGATTGCCGCTATGGATCAGAAGGAAATCGAACAACATGTGGAGCAGTCGCTTGAAGAGTTCGAGTTAACGGAGCGTAAACACAATCATCCTTATCAGCTGTCCATGGGTCAGAAGCGGAGATTAAGCGTGGCTGCTGCAGCGGTGAAGCATCATCGCGCGCTTCTTCTGGACGAACCCACCTTTGGGCAGGATGCGCGTAATACGTTTGCTATACTGGAGAGATTGGAACGTCATCGTCAAGGCGGCACGACCATTCTCATGGTTACACATGATCCCCATATTGTAGCCAACTTTTCCACAAGAGTCTGGACCATTCGCAATGGTCGTCTCGATCAAGATAGGACCGTGACTGCCTATAAAGAGCTGCTTAACAAGCAGGATGCTGGAGGACCGATGTGATGCAAATCAAATGGACCAGTCGGGAAACCTGGCTGCACCGAGTTAATCCTGCTTTTAAGCTGCTCGTAGTTGTGCTGATCTTCTTGGTCGTGCTGATGCAGCACAATCTTAATGTGTTGATGTACGGAGCCATCGTTCCCCTTATCCTGTACGTTGGGTACACAGGCCAAACGTGGCGCAGACTGCTCTTGTTCAGCATACCAACCCTGATTCTTGTTCTTTCTTCCATGTCCTCTATGATGTTCTATGGACTTGGCGACAATACCTGGTTTCAGTGGGGGTTGATTCGGATATCGGAAGAAAGCTTTTACCGGGGGCTGCATATCGGCTTCAAATCGTTGCATTTTGCATTAATTGGCTTAATTTTCGCCTTAACGACCAAACCCGTTAACTTATTCTATTCCCTTATGCAGCAGGTTCGCTTGCCGGCCAAATATGCTTACAGCTTCATGGCTGCGCTTCGGCTGCTGCCCATGATGGTGGAGGAGTTCCAGACTTTGCGGCATGCTCTGATCGTCAGAGGGGTTCCGCCTCGCAGAAGCTGGAAAGCTCCCTACGCTACAATTAAAGCCTATGCCGTGCCTATGCTGGCTCAGAGCATTCGTCGTGCTCAGCGAATAGCAATTGCAATGGAAGCCAAACGCTTCACACAGACCAAAGAACGAACTTATTATTATCGAATCGGATTCTCGCTGGCTGATGCTGCATTTATCCTATATTGGATCGTGCTCGGGATAGCTGCATTCCGACTAGGTTGGCAGGTTCCGATCGTGCCGACAACAGATGTACGGTATAACGGATAAAATTGTCAGAAGAGAGGACACAACCATATATGAAGTTCACTGAAGAAATAAGACTAGCGTCTCAGGATAGCTGGGAAGCCAGCTTCAACCATCCCTTCGTTCGAGGGATTGCAGACGGTTCACTGCCTTTGGAATGCTTTCGTTATTATGTAATGAATGACTCCTATTACTTGTCTGTGTTTGCCCAGGTGCAAGGGCTCGGAGCCGCGAAAGCTTATGATCTGCATACATCAGGCAGAATGGCCGCTCACATACAGGGAACCTACAGCACTGAGCTTGCTATGCATGAGAAGTTCGCACAATTGCTGAATATTACTCCGGAAGAGAAGGCTTCTTTCTTGCCTTCGCCGACTGCTTACGCATATACCTCTCACTTGCTGCGTGCCGCTTATACGGGTCATATTGGCGACATTGTAGCGGTTATGCTTCCTTGTTATTGGTTGTATCTGGAGATAGGTGATCGATTCAAGGGAGCTGAGCCGGAGGAGCCGATTTATCGGCAGTGGATCGGGACTTATGGTTCGGATCGATTCAGGGAAACCGTGCAAGAGCAAATCGATCGATTGGACATGATTGCCGAGCAGGTGCATCCATCAGAGAGAGCGCGGATGAAGCAGCATTTTGTGATCAGCAGCAAGTATGAGTATCATTTTTGGGAAATGGCATATCGTCAAGAAAAGTGGTCGATCTAACATTGTATTAAGAACGGAGTTTCTGTCCATGCTTGTACAGAGGTGATAGAAATGAAGCTTCTGATTGTTGCAGGTACGATTATTGTGCCGGTGCTTATGCTTGTGCTGCAGTGGACGTCCATTACAATCAAAAGAATAATGGATGGGCTGGTAATCGTCTGTGCATTTATTACGGCCATTACAATTGCCTTTGTTGTCCAGCAATCCATCTCAAGTGACACAGTATTCACTACAGATGTACATAAGGTATTTCATAATAAGGTATTTCTCCTGGCATCCTCCTATCTGGGTTTGTACGGTTTGTACCGGATGCTGCTTGGGCTGCTTCGTGAATATAGAAAGGGCGACTAACCATAGTCATATGGACCGATTCTACGGTCCAATGCTGGGGAGTCGCCCTTCTTCGTCTATCAATCATCTTCCTGCAGGACAAGCGTGAGCCTGGTAAGTCAGCCACCATATGGTTTCGCCAATATGAATGCGAAGCTCATGGGTGTAGGGCCCGAAGTATTCTAATAATTGATCCTCCAAATAATAATCATGTAACATCTCGTACTTGGAACCTCCGCATAACGTAGGAAACCTGTAGAGCTGCTGTTCGACCGACTGTTGTATTAATTCACCTCCATTATGGTTGGTGGAATACACATTGTCTGCTACAAAAACGATTGCGCCGTGATCAAGGCGCTTATGGAACTGATCCAGAAAGCAAGGTATGTACTGGATCGGAATGCAAGAGAACCAGAAGCTCGCCATGCCTGAATTGAAAACACCAGGAACACGGTTAAGCTCCCCTGCACTCTCATGACCGAATGGAGCGTTGTCAGCGAACAGGAGCTTGGAATCAGCAGCTTGCTGTGCTGCGCAGCTCATGTTGATAGATGTTATTCGATTGACTATCGGCGCCATACGGTCAGTCCAATATCGGGTGCCATTGGTTATTTCCAGAACGTCCTTCCTGGATAGAGCGGATCTCATCGCTGCCTCAAGGTCCAGTAACTCACCTCGTCTGTTCGGGACATCATAATTAAAGAACGGTTCGTACTGCTGTGCCTGATCTTCATTGGTGTGGTAATGCTGCATGTTACTCCTCCTGCAGATTTGTGATAATAGATTAAGGCTTGTGTTGATCATGATGTCTGTCGTTACGGAGTCCTTGTTGTCGTTGTTTGTGTCGGAATCGGATCTCTAGCACAATAGACAGTGTAAGCGTGACGATACCTAAAAGAAGAAACCATTTGAACAAAGGGTCGTTTACAGTCATTAAAAACATAGCTAATCTCCTTTTTTGATGGAAACTATCAATAATTCCCATATAAACCTAGCATATACTTCAAATTATAAACCAACAATAGAATAATCGGCAACATTATTTTGAAGAAATTTCAAATGTTTTATACTGGGGGTCAGAGGTGAGACATTCGTGACGTTCGGGGCCCGCTTGAAACGAGCTAGAAACAGCAAGAGATTGACACAGCATGAGGTGTCCAAACTCCTTGGATTGAATTTTACAACGATTTCTAAATATGAGAATGATAAGTCCCAACCGGATAATGATACATTGATGAAGATATGTCAGCTGTATGATGTCTCATTGGATTGGCTTGTGCTCGGTGAGATTAAGCCGATATCAGATGAGCCTTATGAGAAGCCGATGGTTTACATTGATGGGGAGATGGAAGAATTGACGGCAGATGAAGCACGTCATTTGAAGGATAGTCTGGAGATGTTCAGGCTATTGAAGGAGAAGCGTGCGAAATACGAGAGCGGCAATTCGAAGATGAAGAGGTAAGGGATAGTTTTGCACCGTACACCGTGCGCTGGAAGCTGCGAGCGGTGCGATAGTAACGACGACGAAGAAGAGCGTCCACCAGTAGATGTTGATCACTGGCCGACGCTCTTTTTGTTGTTTACTACCGGGAAGCAGTTCCTGAGGCTCTATCGACTCAATCTCCACTTCTGCTCTGTGAGCTGCTAGTTTGACTCGTGCTGTCTTATAGGTGTAAGCAGGAACATAGTGGATAAGCTCTCAACAGGCTGGATCACAATCGGATTCATCTTCCCGGAGAAGCGGATTGTAACATCTGTGCCTTCCAAGGCTTGGAGAATCTCACTCATGTACTTCCCGTTGAAATAAATGGATACCGGGACACCTTCCAAGCTCACATTGTTTATTTCTGCATGCACATTGCCAATCTCGTTGGATGCTGCAGACAGCTCTACAGAAGCGGAGGAGGAAGCTGATAGCTTTACTATGCTGCCATCACCTGCAAGCAGGCAGGCCTGCTCCAAAGCTTGCAGGAGTATGGTCGAATTAAGCGTGATCTCGGTATGGTAGGTTCGCGGAATAAGCTTTTCCATGGAGGGAAAAGCACCGTCCAATAGAACAGACAGCACGAGGAGAGCTTGATTGCGAAACCTGATCTGATTATGGCTTATTGCAAGCTCGATTTGATCAGTGCCCGTGTCGTCCAGCATTTTTGACAGAGTGGTCAAAGTTTTACCAGGAATGAGCACTTGAATGGAATTGGCATGAGCCCCCTCTTCCGATATAAGATTGATTTGAGAGGAGGCCAGTCGAACACCATCCGAAGCGACCATGAAGAGCTGCTCATGCTCTACCCGGCATAACACTCCAGTTAGAATCGGTCTTGCTTCCGATGTGGAGACAGCAAATGCAACTTGTCTTACCAGCTTCCTGAACCGGTCAATGGGCACAGCTAACAGACTACTGAACGGATCGGTAGTTGGCATTGCCGGGAACTCCTCGGCATCCATACCAGACAACAGGAATACCGTGGAGTCCGAGCTGATGTGGATCATTCGCCCTTCCTTGACTTCCAGGCGTACTTCCTTGGGCGGAAGCTTGCGTATGATTTCAAGTAAATAACGGGCAGGTACGACGAGCCGGCCTTCTCTTAGGATGTGAATCGTTTCCCCATGCTCAGGAGACAGCACATATTGAATTCGCAGACTCGTATGGCTAGCAGTCAGGGTTAACCGATTCGTTTGGGCATCCAGAAGAATTCCGGTTAGAATGGGGAGAGGACTGTTCGCTGCTACCGCCTTGATCACATGCTGAAGTGCCTTTAACAGTGCTTGTTGCTGAGCAATTACTAACATTGTTGTCGATCCTCCTATCGCTCTGCAGCTGCGGCATCTGTGTTGAAATATTGTTCAATTAATGCACGAATGAATTCGGATTTAGTCGATTCAGCAGCGTTGATCGTTTCCTCGATCTGCTCCCATGTTTCCTCAGACAAGGTAAGGGATACTTTTTTTGTAATTCCGATACGTTTTCTGCCTGCACCTGTACGACGTCCTCCTTTTGTCAGCATCAGGCTGAGCTGTCCCTCACTGCTAGGGATGAATAGCTTGGCTGGAAGATTGTCCTCTTTAACGTCCATAATCTCATACCGCCTTTATGAATTAGGTTACTCTAATCAAAACAATCTATTAGTTATACTGTAACAAAGCTGCTCCGTTTTGGCAATGGTTTCCTAAGCAGGCTGGTGATGATACTGATTTCGGTTTTGAGCCAAAAAAGGGTTTCTCGAATTACTCTGGAAGTATCTATGGCAGACTCTTTGCTGACTGTGCTATTAATAAAAGATCTGGAATGACTGGAATCACAAAACGTAAGGGGTGGTCACATGTACAAAGTAATTATAGCCGATGATGAGGAATGGATCCGTGACGGCTTAAAGACGTTCATTGATTGGAAACTTATGGGTTTTACAGTTGTGGGAGAGGCGGAGGACGGAAAACAGGCTTTGGATCTGGTAAACCAGCTGCAGCCGCATGTTGTCTTGACAGATATTCGAATGCCATTCTGCACTGGGATCGAATTTATGGAGAAAGTAAGAAAGCAAAACAAGACGGTTAAATTTGTTGTTTTAAGTGGTTACGATGAATTTGAATATGCGAATGCTGCCATTGATTCGGGAGCCTCTGGCTATTTGTTAAAGCCGATCAATATCGACAAGCTGAAAGAAGTATTCGGAAAGGTAAAGCAGGAATTCGATTTGCTGATTACGGAGGAAATAAAGAAAAAACAGGCCTTTAAGCTGCTTCGAGAGGAATTCGTGACTAAGCTTGTGCAAGGGAAACCGGAAATCATGAAATATTTGTTTGAACGTGCAACAGATGTGGGAGTCAATCTCAGGCATAATGCATTCACAGTGCTGTTGATTGAAATTGACGAGTTGAACATTATATTAACGAAATACAGCATGGACGATTTGGAGCTATTACAATATGCGTTGAAAAATATTGCCGAGGAATTGTTCCAATCCATAAGCGAAGTGTCGTTCTTTGAATGGAATCAAACGTGTGGGCTGCTAGCTGCCCATGAAACCAACAACCCGCACAAACTTTACGAAGTTACAGATCTGCTGATTGCTAAAACGGCGGAATTATTGAAGCTCAAAATAACAATTTATATCGGTTCAACTGTAGAAAGCGCTTACCAAATTCAAGAATCGTTCCATAAGGCGTTGGAACTAACAGAGATGAAGTTTTTTTATGGTAAAAACCGCCGGATTACAGAAGTTGAATACGTTTCATTCCAAACAGATTCAGAAAACAAACGAATTACGGTTCATACGGAACGGCTGATTGCTTTAGTACAGGAGTCGCAGATTACGGAGCTGGGCGAGTATGTGGATGCGGTCTTCGCTGGGATCAGGAAGAGAGAAGAGGCTATTGATACCTTTGCACAGTTTATGAAGGTAGCTGTCAAGCTGAGTGAGAAATATCACCCTATGCTTTCCAACGTAAAGATAGTAAAGGAGCAGGATTATTACAACATCCGCGATATGGAGACGATGGAAGAGCTCGTCATTTCAGTGAAGCAGATGTATGGCGAAATGATTCGGCGATTGGGTATGAATGGGGTACAGCCGCAAAATCGAATGATGGATGAATTGATTGCGTATCTTGAAAATCACTATTCTGAAGAGATCACATTAGACACAGCGGCAGAGCGTTTGTTTATGCACCCGATGTATGTCAGCAAGTGGTTTAAAAAAGAAACAGGAAAAAACTTTGTTGACTATTTAACTGAAATCCGTATTGCCAAAGCAAAATTGTTTCTAAGTGATTTCAGTCTGAAAATATATGCTGTAAGCGATTTGGTTGGGTACAGCGATCCCAAGTATTTCAGCAAAATCTTCAAACAGGCGGTTGGAGTAACACCCAAAGAATATCGCAAGCTT
>JARBUQ010000157.1 GCA_029239545.1 Paenibacillus sp. | reverse complement strand
GAGAACCGCGTGAGGTGCATCATTTTGCCCTGCTGCTGGGATATGGGGCAAGTGCCATCAATCCTTATTTGGCGATAGATTCGCTGGAGGGGTTAATTAGCCAGAACAAGCTCAAGAATGTTACTCACAAGGAAGCGGTATATCGTTATATTAAAGGTGCCACCAAAGGCGTCGTTAAAGTTTTGTCCAAGATGGGAATCTCCACTGTCCAAAGCTACAGGGGAGCTCAAATATTCGAAGCCATCGGCCTGAAATCTTCTTTGGTGGAGCAATATTTCACTTGGACGCCAACGCGTATAGAGGGGATAGGGCTGGAGGTCATTGCCGAGGAAATGCTGACGAGGCACCGCCGCGCCTTCTCTCCACAAGAGGGAGTCGACGCTACGCTTGACGCTGGCGGAGAATATCAATATCGCAAGGATGGGGATCTGCATTTGTATCGTCCCGAGACGATTCATGCTCTGCAGAATGCCTCGCGGACGAACAATTACAGCTTGTACCGACAATATGCGGCAATGGTGAACGATCATTCCCGTCAGACGGCTACTTTACGCGGCCTGCTGCAATTCAAGGGAGAGCGGCCTTCGGTTCCTCTCGACGAGGTTGAATCTGTGGAGGCTATTTGCCGCCGGTTCAAAACAGGGGCGATGTCCTACGGCTCGATCAGCTCCGAGGCGCATGAGACGCTTGCCATTGCGATGAATCGCATCGGCGGGAAGAGCAATACCGGTGAAGGCGGGGAGCATCCGAGCCGATTCAAACCGGATGCGAATGGAGATTTGCGCAGAAGCGCGATTAAGCAGGTGGCGTCTGGCCGTTTTGGGGTCAGCAGTCACTATCTGGTCAACGCTGACGAGATTCAGATCAAGATGGCACAGGGGGCCAAGCCGGGTGAAGGCGGCCAGCTGCCGGGCAAGAAGGTGTATCCTTGGATCGCCGAGGTGCGAGGTTCTACGCCAGGAGTAGGTTTGATCTCTCCGCCGCCGCATCACGATATATATTCCATCGAGGATCTAGCCGAGCTTATCCATGACCTCAAGAATGCTAATCCTCGCGCTCGAATTAATGTGAAGCTCGTCTCCGAGGTGGGCGTAGGCACGATTGCTGCCGGTGTCGCCAAAGGACGTGCCGATGTTGTGCTGATCAGCGGATATGACGGAGGGACCGGAGCTTCTCCACGTACGAGCATTAAGCATGCGGGATTGCCTTGGGAGCTTGGCTTGGCAGAAGCTCACCAGACGCTGCTGCTGAATGGCTTGCGTGATCGGATCGTTGTGGAAACGGACGGCAAGCTTATGACTGGCCGTGACGTCGTGATTGCAGCGCTGCTCGGAGCTGAGGAGTTCGGGTTCTCCACAGCGCCGCTAGTCGTAGTCGGCTGTGTGATGATGCGTGTCTGCCACCTTGACACGTGTCCGGTCGGCGTAGCGACGCAGAATCCGGAGCTGCGCAAGAAGTTCGCTGGCGATCCGGAGCATGTCGCCAACTTCATGCGCTTCCTCGCGCAGGATATGCGCGAGATTATGGCGGAGCTGGGCTTCCGCTCCGTGAACGAAATGATCGGGCGCACGGATGTGCTGGAGCCGGCTGCCTTCCTGGGCGAAGGCGCCGACGTGCCCGCAGCGGGCGAGCGCGAGCAATGGAAGGCGCGCCGCGTCGACCTGTCCGCGCTGCTGCACCGCCCCGATGTGCCTGAGCACATCGGCCGTTATTGCAGCGTGCCGCAGGATCACCGGCTCGGCGACTCGCTCGACATGAAGCAGCTGCTCGCGCTGAGTGAGCCTGCTCTCGAGCGTCGAGAGCATGTGCACGCGATCCTGCCGATTCGCAATACGAATCGGGTCGTGGGCACGATCGTGGGCAGCGAGCTGACACGCCGTTACGGCGCGGAGGGGCTGCCGCATGACACGATACGCTTCCACTTCAACGGATCGGCAGGTCAGAGCTTCGGTGCGTTCATGCCGAACGGGATGACGCTGTCGCTTGAAGGCGACGCCAACGACTATGTTGGCAAAGGCTTATCCGGCGGCAAAATCATTATATTCCCGCCTGTGGATGCGTCATTCGTGCCGCAGGACAATGTCATTATCGGGAATGTTGCCTTGTATGGAGCAACAGACGGAGAAGCCTATATTCGCGGGATCGCCGGCGAGCGCTTCTGTGTCCGCAATAGCGGAGTACGCGCTGTTGTAGAAGGTGTGGGCGATCACGGCTGTGAATATATGACGGGCGGTCGCGTTGTAGTGTTAGGGCCAACCGGGCGCAACTTCGCGGCAGGGATGTCGGGCGGCATCGCGTATGTATTTGATGAGGACGGTTCCTTTAAGGATCGCTGCAATAAAGAGATGGTGCTTTTCGAGAATCTGGACAATCAATACGAAACGAATGAAGTGCTCCTTATGATACGCAATCACGCCAAATTTACGGACAGCGCTGTCGCCCATAGGGTTTTGAATCATTGGGAGGAGCTCGTTTGGAGCTTCGTCAAAGTTATTCCAAGGGACTACAAACGGATGTTCGAATCCATTGAACGAGGCAAATTCAATGGGCTCAGCAATGAGGATGCGATTATGGTTGCATTCGAAGAGAATCGCGACGACTTATCCCGCGCGAGCGGGAACTAAAGGAGGGGACGGTAACAACGATGGGAAAACCGACCGGATTTATTGATTACGAGCGAGAGACGGCGGCGGAACGACCGCCCCTTCTGAGGAAACAGGATTGGAAGGAATTTGTTATGAAGCTGCCAGTGGAGAACCTGCAGACACAGGGAGGACGCTGCATGGACTGCGGCATTCCGTTCTGCCACACCGGCAAGCTGATCGCCGGAATGGCTTCCGGTTGTCCAGTCAACAATCTGATTCCGGAATGGAATGATCTGGTCTATCGTGGGCTATGGAGGGAAGCGCTGGATCGGCTGCATAAGACGAATAACTTCCCGGAATTCACTGGACGCGTATGTCCTGCTCCGTGTGAAGGATCGTGTACAGTTGGATTGAACGGTTCCCCGGTGACGATTAAGAATATCGAGAAAGCCATCGTAGACAAAGGCTTCGACGAAGGTTGGATTGAACCTCAGCCGCCAGCGCATCGCACCGGGAAGAAAGTGGCGGTTATTGGCTCTGGACCATCCGGTCTTGCCTGTGCTGCACAGCTGAATAAAGCAGGCCACACAGTGACGGTGTTCGAGAGAGCCGACCGCATTGGCGGCTTATTAATGTACGGCATCCCGAATATGAAGTTGGATAAAGCTGTCGTGCAGCGTCGAGTTGATCTGATGGCGGCCGAAGGTGTCCAATTCCGCACAGGTGTTGAGGTTGGTGTGAATTATGATGCGCAGCAGCTGCTTAGCGAATTCGATTCTGTGGTGTTGTGCGGCGGAGCGACCAAGGCTCGCGACCTGCCCATTGAAGGAAGACAGCTCGAGGGGATTTACCCGGCAATGGAATTTTTACGTCGCAATACGAAGAGCCTTCTGGATTCCGATCATGAAGACGGCCAATATATTTCTGCTGCGGGCAAGGATGTTATAGTAATCGGCGGCGGTGATACGGGAACAGATTGCGTCGGTACTTCCATTCGCCATGGCTGCAGCAGTGTTACACAGTTCGAGATTATGGGCAAGCCTCCTGAGAAGCGGGCGGCTAATAATCCTTGGCCTGAATGGCCTAAAGTCTACAAGCTCGATTATGGGCAAGAGGAAGCGACTGCATTATTCGGAGATGATCCGCGTGAATATATGATCTCTACCAAACGTTTCGTAGGGGATGAAGAGGGACGCCTGAAGGAGCTGCACACAGTTCGTATTGAGTGGCAGAAGGATGCTCAAGGCCGCTTCTCACCCGTTGAAGTTCCAGGCAGTGAGAAGGTGTACCCGGCTCAGCTTGTGCTTCTCGCTATGGGTTTTATGGGACCTGAAAGTCCGCTGCTGGAGCAGCTGGGGGTCGCCTTGGATGAGCGCTCAAATGCCAAGGCAGAGTACGGCAAATACGCCACCAGCGTGGATGGCGTATTCGCAGCGGGTGATATGAGACGCGGTCAAAGTCTGGTAGTATGGGCCATCAATGAAGGACGCGAGGCAGCCAGGGAATGCGACCGTTACTTGATGGGAGCCAGTAATTTACCTTAACTGCCCATCTTCATCTATAGCAGCTATATGATCCAACTGTTCATAATCCAGACGAACAAACCTATACTAATCACTCCAAGTACTATAAAGATAACAGCAGGTTTATAGCGTTGTTGGAACAGTCGGACAATCCCGAGACTGACAAATGTCAAAATAAGCATAATAAAAATAGCGGATGTTATAAAAAAATCTTTCTCTATGCCGCCAATATCTACGAGACCCAAATTCAGCACCCTTTCCATATGTATTAGCTTGTCTTCAGTCATTATAAAGCAAATTGGCTTAAGACGCCAAATTGTGTCTGAGCAGCCTCATCCTTTTGGGGCTGTTCGGATTATTTCAGAGAGATTGGCGTTTGCTGGTCTTTGGTTATGCGAAAAGTTTAGTTGACATGTCTATGATGGTGTTGTTATGTTATCGATATCACATTAAAGTAATTTAACTATAATTATTTATGTAAAGTGAGGGTACCAGAATGCGATTGTCGAACAAAATATGTATCATAACAGGATCAGGCTCGGGAATAGGCCAAAGCTCTGCTTTTTTATTCGCGCAAGAAGGTGCAACGGTTATCGTTAATGACCTGGATGCGGGCAAAGGCAACGAGACGGTTGAGCAGATTCGCGCTGCTGGCGGACAAGCCGATTTTATACGCGCAGATGTAACGAACCCAGAGGAAGTATCTCAGCTTGTTCAAGAAGTGATTGCCAAATATGGCCGAATCGATGTTCTGTTCAATAATGCGGGGATCAGTGGTGTAGGAGCGCTTCATGAGATAGAGCCGGATGCATGGGACCGAATCATGTCGATTAATATTAAAGGAGTCTATTTGCCAAGCAAATATGTACTGCCTCACATGATGGAGCAGAAATTCGGTTCGATCATTAACATGTCCTCTTGTATTGCCGAGATTGGATTGGCAAGACGGGCTTCTTACGCAGCCACGAAGGGTGCGGTCCTTTCGCTGACCAAATCCATGCAGGTCGACTATGCCTCCTACAACATCAGGGTTAATGCCTTATTGCCGGGAACGATTCTTACTCCATTCGTCGAAAATTATCTGAAGTCGTCCTACGACGACCCGGATGCAGCGATCGCTTCTTTGAAGAGTCGCCAACTGAGCGGCGATCTTGGTCGGCCGGACGATGTAGCCAAAGCGGCTCTGTTCCTGGCGTCCGATGACAGTAAGTTCATGATGGGTTCACCGTTGTACATTGATGGCGGGGTTGTATTCGGCAAAAACGCTTAAGCTGCGGGAGTAATAAGAAAACCTGACCGAGATTTGCTTCGGTCAGGTTTTTGGTGTTGTACAAGGTTATGAACTTGGGATCCATGGTTCACGAATTCGTTAATAGAGGTTTGGTCGATTCCCGGCAGATAAGCTCCGTTGGGAGAATGATCTTCCTCCAGTCGGCCGCTGCCTTGTTCTGAATGCGATCGACAAGAAGTTGAACACCAAGATACCCGAATTGGTAAGCTGGCTGGGCAACAACCGTGAGGAAGGGGTTCAGCTGGGACAAGATGCCAAAATCATCAAAGCAAGCAATCGACATCTGCTCGGGTACGCGAATTTGCTTGCTGCGAAGGGCTCCTACGATGCTGGCTGCCAAGAAATTGTTAGCAGCAAATATCGCAGTGGGGGGACGATCAAGCTGTAGCAGCGGATCGAGCAGGCTCGCATCCTCCAACTGCTTATAGCCAAGCTCCATAACCAGATTCTCGTCGAACGGGAGATCATTCAGCTTCAACGCTTCCCAGTAACCAGCGTAACGCTGTCTGGCCGTGGATATCGAGTTCGAGCCGTTCACAAGCGCGATCCTTGTGTGACCAAGTGCGATCAGATGCTCAACAAGCTGACGAGCTCCTTCCTTGCTTTCCCCGATTACCATATCGGATTCGATACCCGGAACTTCCCTGTCGAGCAACACGAAGGGAATGGAATGCCTCTTAAGTGCATTCAGATGCTCAACAGATGCATCGCCAGCTGGTGCGAATAAAACTCCGTCTACACGGGTTGACAGGATGATATCCAGATACTCCTTTTCCTTCTGCAGATTCTCGTCGCTATTGCCGAACAGCAGCTTGTAGCCGAGCTGCATGGCGGCATCCTCAGCTCCTCTTGCAAGCGTAGTGTAGAAGGGATTGGTTATATCGGTGATCAGCAAAGTCAGCATTTTCGTTTCCTGAGTGACCAGGCTGCGTGCAGTAGAATTGGGCACGTAGTTCAATTCTTCCATAATCTTTTTTACTTTAGCTTTGGTTTGATCGCTTATTCTACCAGAGTTATTGATAACACGGGAAACGGTCATTGCCGATACCTGAGCTTTTTTGGCTATGTCATAAATGGTGACCATACGATCGTCCTTTGCAATAAAGTTACTCCTTCATCTTACCCAACAAAAGCATTGACAGCAACATGAAAGAAGTTTATGTTAATGTTATCGGTAACACGATCTAATGTTTTTATAGCGCATATACTGTAATATTCAATCAATTAACCAAAGATCATGGAGGAATGATTATGGCAGAGCATATTCATTCAGGCGCCGAGGCGCTTGTCATGGACGGAAAAGATCATGTGGCAACAGCCATTCAGGATTTGCAGGCAGGTTCAACGATTTCGATTATGAAGCAGGGTTTGCTCTCCGAGCTATTCGTTGTGGAAACGATTCCATTCGGTCATAAAATAGCGATCGAAGCTATAGAGGAAGGGACATCGGTTCGTAAATACGGAGAGGTGATTGGACGAGCAACGGTTCTCATCCCCCAAGGTACCCATGTTCATGTGCATAATGTAGAAGGCATACGGGGTCGAGGAGATCGGGCAGGATCAGATCAATCAGCTGAAGCAAAAGGGGCGAAGCAGGTATGAATACATTCCAAGGGTATCGCAGACCGAATGGTGAGGTAGGTATTCGTAATCATTTATTGCTTATTCCAACGGTCATCTGTGCCAATCAAGTTGTCAATCGTATTTCTCAGTTGGTGGGCGATACTGTAGCGATTCCACATCAGCATGGCTGTTCACAGATCGGAGCAGACAAGGATCGGACATTCGACGTACTTGCAGGAACGGGAAAGAACCCGAATGTCGGCGGTGTCATTATTATTAGTCTTGGTTGTGAGGTTATCGATCCCACTGCATTGGCTGAAGCAATCAGGGTAACAGGCAAGAAGATTGAAGTATTCGATATTCAGTCGATCGGCGGTTCTGTTAAGGCGATTCAGCACGGTGCCGAATTAGCTCGGAAGATGCGTGCAGAGCTGGACCAGGAGCAGAAGGTTGCGATTCCTTTCAACGAGCTGAAGGTCGGTGTGAAGTGCGGAGGCTCGGACGCAACCTCAGGTCTGGCATCCAATCCAGCGCTTGGAGTCGCTGCTGATTCATTAATCGCCGAAGGCGGGGGGATCGTAATCAGCGAGACGACTGAGATTATCGGAGCGGAGCATGTTCTTGCAGAGCGATGCCGCACGCCGGAGGTATCGGATAAGCTGTATTACATCGTGGACCGCTTCGAGAAAGAAGTGGAACGGATGGGTGCCGATATGCGAGGCGGCAATCCAAGTCCTGGGAATATCGCAGGGGGCTTAACGACAATTGAGGAGAAATCACTCGGTTGCATCAGCAAGTGCGGAACTGCACCAATAGAAGGCATTGTTGAATATGCGGAGTTCATTCCTGCAAACGGGCTTTATTTCATGGACTCTCCGGGTAATGATATCGAATGCGTATCGGGAATGGCTGCGGGCGGAGTTCATATTGTTTGTTTCACAACTGGACGCGGCACACCAACAGGTGCAGCCGTTGTACCGGTCATCAAGATCACAGGCAATAAAAAAATGTATGAACGTATGACAGATAATATGGACGTGGATGTCAGCGAGCTGCTGGACGGGACGCTCAGTATGGAAGCAGCCGGTGAGCGCATATGGCAGGAGATTCAAGAGGTCAGCAACGGCAAACAGACCAAAGCGGAAATTCTCGGGCACAATGAATTCAGTATTAATCGGATCGGACCAAGCTTGTAGCAGCGGCATTCGGGACTGGATGAAGAGCATGTAAAGAGATAGAGAGTGAGGGAACGTTGAATGAAAAGACTGCAGAATCGTGTCGCTCTCGTAACAGGAGGCAGCCGCGGTATTGGAGAAGCTATTGTACTTAGACTCGCTGAGGAAGGCGCAGATGTAGCGATCAATTACACATCGAACAGCTCTCGGGTTTTGGCAGAGGCGGTTAAATCGCAAGTGGAGGAGCTGGGAAGACGAGCTATCGTTGTCCAAGCCGACGTAGGCAAGAAAGCAGATGTTCTGGCGATGTTCGAGCAAGTGGAGAAGGAGCTTGGTCCGGTTGAGATTCTGGTTAACAACGCTGGGGTAGCTCCATTCGAATCCTTCATGATGGTGACAGAGGAGACATGGGACCGCACCTATAACACGAATGTAAAGTCGATCTTCATGTGCTCCCAACGAGCTGCCGAGAGTATGATTGAACGGGCTTATGGCAAGATCATCAATATCCTCTCCACAGCCAGCTTAGTCGTCACGAGCCCAGTGATTCCGCACTATCAGTCCTCCAAAGCGGCTGCCAACATGTTGACCAAGGGAATGGCTATTGAACTGGGCAAGTTCAATGTGAATGTCAATGCAGTAGGCCCGAGTACGGTGGATACGGACATGTGCACAGACTACCTGAAGGATGACTCCATTCGTTTGAAGGAGGTGCAGGCTAATCCG
>JARBUQ010000156.1 GCA_029239545.1 Paenibacillus sp. | reverse complement strand
ATATCGAAGCGAAGCACGATAACAGGCCCAGGCTTGCTGCCGCGTATAATGCCTACAACCGCAGTATGACCGCCCTGCATCTGTTCAATCCATTTGCGGTCTACGCCTTCCTGCACAGCAAGCTCTTCATAACGGCTTAATACTGCCCCGTCGGGGACGCCCATTCTGGATTCCGAATGGCATGCCTTTCTGCCCGTTATTACCTCATACCCCAAACGAGTTAATTGTTCCGCTATAGTCGCAGCTGTCCGGTACTCCGCCCAACCCGGTTCCGGGTACCCGTGAATAGTTCTTCGGAGTGCAATCATTCCCTCCATCCATTTATCTCGTTGCTCAGGGTCCAGCCTCAAGTAAACACCTTCTTTCTACATCAGTTATATATAGAAATATTCTTTATTACGTCCATAAATAGAGTAACACCACCCCCATACCGTGTCAATCGCTAAACTTTATACGGTTATATACTTGACGCGGCTTAAGCCGCTGAATTGATTTTATATCCGATTAACCGTCATAATACATATATAAGTGGTTAACCTTGACCTCATCAGTGCTCGACCAAATCTGCTTGGTAAACCTTGAGCGATTGTCCAGGCTAAGCGGACAGCAGATCCGTTAAATTCGTCCAAAAGCACACATTGTGGGTTTGAGCGGACACAGGTTCCGTTATTCCTCCAAACAGGGGTTTTGGAGGGACGGAACGTGTGTCCACATCGCATCGTCTTGGCAATCGACCATCATCTAACACACAATTATTGCGTTTGCGTTCGAATACTTATCACCATTAATCGGTTCACCGGAGGAACTTTATGAAAATCGCAATCGGCCTTGTCGGCCCTCAGGATACAATCTCGTTAGTCCAACAGGTAGGTCGCGAGCGGGAAGACAGTCTATACTTTGTTCCTTTTTTATATAACGATGTGGAGGAAGTTCCTGCACTCGTCAAGAACCCCGGAGAGAACATTGATCTGTGGCTTTTTACAGGGAGAATCGCGTATGAGATGGGCCAGAGCTATTTGCCTGAGTCGACTTCACTCATGATTCGCTCTAACGGTTCGGCGCTTATGAAGGCGTTGTTCAATGTGATCCGCGCGTCTGGAATGCCGGAACGGTTCAGCATTGATACCCTTACTGAGGAGGAAGTGAAGGAAACGCTGGACGAGCTTCATCTGGACAATTGCGTGCCGCTTATTCATCCTAAGCGTGGATACACACCTTCCTCGGAACTGATTGATTATCATGAAGCTTTGTTTCGTTCAGGGGAAGTAGGCGCCTGTATCACACATCGCGGTCATGTATACGAGGCTTTGCTCAAGCGGGGTGTAGCTGTATTCCGGATCGTACCGACTGTCATGTCAATCCGTGAAACATTGCGGCTGGCAGTCCAACTGGGGGAAACGAATCACTTCCGTCAATCGCAGATTGCCGCTCTGCTTGTGCACGTCCGCAATATGTCCGGAGACAACACCAGCTCCTATGAAACGTTCCGACTTAATCTGAAGCTTCAAGAGCTGCTGCTTGAGTTCACCGAGCATATATCAGGGGCGCTCATACCAACAGGCCGTGCAGCATTCAGCCTGTTCTCGACGCGCGGGGCGATTGAGCAAAACACGGTATTCCCCCCTTCCCTGTTGTTCGAGAAAATCAGACTGCTCTCGGGCGGCACGGTCCATTTTGGAATCGGCTACGGGCTGACCGCTTACGGCGCGGAGCAAAATGCGTTGCTAGCTTTGTCCAGGACGGAAAAGCGCGAAGAAGGAGGTCTCGTCTTCGCCGATGAAACCGGTGCTATCAAGGAAGCTTTTCCACAGCAGGAGTCGCTCACGTTTCATTATCGCTCAGACGATCTGAAGGTAGTCGCCATGCTGAAGCAGGCTGGTGTCTCCACGGCAACCTTCAACAAAATCGTCTCCGTGCAAAGCCGCATGGGCAAACATTCCGTAACCGCAGCCGATCTGGCCTCTTGGCTGGACATGACACAGCGTAATGCTAACCGTCTTCTGTCCGAGCTTGAACGGAACGGCATGGCCCGGATCGTCGGAGAAGAGGCACCTTCTACCAAGGGCAGACCCCGCAAGCTGTTTCGTATTGAAGTCGTTGCAAAGGGAGAACCAGCGGATCCCCTCACATAGTCCCGTAGAATCAGAATACGATGCTTCAGGATTCGCTGTCTTTATCCTGGATTTGTGCACGGAAATAACTAGGCGCAACACCTGTTGTTTGTTTGAAAATACGCGAGAAATTTTGCAGTGTCGTATATCCTAACCGCTCCGCAATTTCCTTCACAGGCATGTCCGAATGAAGCAGCCACTCCTTGGCCTTCTCCATTCTGGAGCGGATCCAGAAGTCGCCCAGGTTCTCGCCTGTCTCCTGCTTGAACCATTTGCTTAACGTTCGCTGCGAGACGCCGTGCTGCTCGGCAATGCTCAGCAGAGATAAGCCGCTCTCATCGCTTTCGCGTATGGTCAGCATTGTTTGGGCCACAACCTTCTTATGCTTGGGCCGCAGATGCGCTTCCATGTGAGCGCGGATCGAATCCATGACTTGATTGCTCATCCATTGGTGAATCCCTTGCAGAGAAGGGATGCTATAGAGCATTTTTAGCGTATCCGTCTCCAGCAGGCTGTCCAGATCTTCCCCGTATTCTTGCACCACATGGTCCAGTTCTCCCAAGAGGTGAGCGAATAATCCCAGAATCACTTCCGAGCTCGTCAAGGATGCCGCGACATGGTGCACAATCTCACCCAGCTTTTGCTTGGCTGTCTCAAAATCACCCTGTTCGACGCTTGAGACGATATCGGCCTCCGCCTTCACGATATGACGTGTTGTCAATCTTGACGTTTCGCTCAAATTCTCTGGCGTAATTACGAGGCTTGTGCCCGACACAAGGCGATAATCCAAATAAGAAAGCACCTCTTCATAGGAACGATGAATGCTCGTTGCCCGCTCTCTTGCCGTGCTGATTACGACCGAAACCGTAAACGAATAGTCCTGGCTCACCCGACTCTGCAGCTCGTGACCGATATCCCGAAGTCTGTGCAGCCTGTCCGGTGTAGCCTCCTCCGTTCCAGCCAGGAACACAAGTCGACCATGCTTTGGACTGAATACAGTAAGCGGACAAATACTCTCGCTTATTTCCTCCAGTACTTTACTGAGCGTATTCATAATCTGGAGACGATCTCCCTCATTGTACTGTTGTTTGAATAACAGCATTTGATCGACCTCAACCAGTCCTACATAGAACCAATTGTCCCTCAGCTCACCCAGAAGCGACTCTTCCTGTTGTTCAATAGCCCGGACGGACAGCTCACCCTCAACTAATTGCTGCAAAAATTGTCTCTTCATAGCAGGCATCTGCTCATTCAAGCGATTCAACAGCGTGTCATTCGTATCCTGCATGTGATGCATATAACTGTCCAGTGCGCGGATTGGATCGCCATAGTGCTCTCTGCCATCCTTCCCCGCAATCGTGAGGAAAAGCCGTTGGATCGGGCTAAATAACCGATTGGAGCCGATAATGGCAATAACAGCCCAGATGATGCACATTGTGAGCATAATAAGCCAGGATAACCGTACAATTTCATCCGATTTATGCGTCAATTCCTTGGCCGGGGATGTCGCGATATAGGTCCAGCCGCTGACTGCAGATTTAATGTAGGAAACCATATAATCCTCGCCCTCAATACTCACCAATTCGGGCAGATCGCCTGATACGCTTTGATGGTCGAGAATGCTTGCAATTTTCTTTTCCGGACTGGCTAGAGGTTTGCCGCCGCTCTTCGTCGATCCCCCTGCTATGAACTGGTTCCGATCATCTACGAGAATAATTTCGCGGTTTCCCGGCAAGTCCATCTGTTCGATCGTTTCCTGCAGCCGATCCGTATTCAAGTGAGTAATCAATAATCCGTGGAAAACCGAGGCATTCATTGGAATCGGCCGCACGACTAACAAATCCTTCTGATTGCCGAACGTATTGGGTGGAATTTTGAAGGAACCCGACGACGTAAACTCTTTGGTCCGCTTCACTATTTCATCGTAAGGAAACTCAATTTGCCGGTTTAAGCCGGAATGGTGGGAATAAACGGTATTAAAACTCGTCAGGACCAGGGAAACATTGATGGGCATATCCGAGGTAGCAATCGCATGCTGCAATGTCTCGAATAACGCCTTGGTTCCTTCCAGATTCTCCATGGAGATCCCTTGCTCATACGCTTTAACAATAGCTGGATGAGCGCCAAGCATAAGCGATATTTGATCCAACCTGCCGACATTGCTGTCAACCCGCATGCTTATTTGCTTAAGCGCGGTCTGCTGATGCTGCAGCACTTCCTCCTGCAGGCTGTTGCCTGCAATAACCGAGGAGATCACACCTTGCAGCAGAACAGGGACCAAGCTTACAACAAGCGCAAAAAAGAGCCACTTATGCTTATATGCTATTCTTATCGGTTTCGCTCTCAATTGCAGCACTCACCCTTCACCAATCAATAACATTTCGTCGCTGAAATGAATTTACGTAATATCGACCCTCGCCCTTAGTTCACACTCTATTATCCCGTCAATCACTGATTTTGGAGTTAAGCACCTTATCTAATAATGATATTAATTCTATGTTATCCGATTAGCAGGATCAAGGTATAGTACAGATTTGGGAATACAGCAGATTGGAAACCGTTAAAATGTGGAATAAGAAGAAGGACCTTGCTGCAGGTGTAGAATAATCAATATATTGAACCGTAGTTATATCTCTTGGAAGTCAGTATAGGAGCCCTGTTTATAAATGTCAATATTGCCAAAAGGTATCCTGTGTTTTCGCTGGTGGTTGGCAACTGAACACACAACAAAAAAGGAGTCATCCCGGTCTGGTAAGACCGTCGGGACAACTCCAGACAAATAAAATCAAGCTACACTTATTTCAGCAGCCAATCAGCAGTCAAATAGCAATCAAATTGAGTCAATCAGCAGCCAAATAGTAGTCAATCAGAAGCAATCAGAAAGCCCTTCAAACACTCAAAACTCCTCGGCAAACTCTGCATTCACAAACCGCTTGTTGCTGAAGCTTCGCTGGGCGGGCAGAACAATATCGCACTCCCCGTCCAACAGGCCGCTGCAGTGGTAATGAATTGTCCCGCTGCGATTATCGCTTGATCCGATTTCGCGTGATCGCTGTCGGGCAAAGTAGCGGATCTCCTCGAGCAGTCGATCATAGGAGTCTTTGTCACGCACCTCCGTCAGATGAATCGTTGCCTTCACGTACAAGCGATCCTCATCATAGCGCTGTGTCGTAACGGTTGCGGCCCATGTTCCGGAGTAGTGCTGCTCCTCCTGAATGCCGTACAAGCCGTTTGTGACTTGGAATACATTCCACATCACTACTCCTCCTTCGGAGCAATCATTTGCTCCGGACGGACGATCTGATCGAACTGCTCGGCTGTCAAATAGCCGCTCTGGAGCACTGCTTCCTTGAGCGTAATCCCTTCAGCATGCGCCTTCTTGGCCACAGAGGCCGCCTTCTCGTACCCGATATGCGGATTGAGGGCTGTAACTAGCATCAACGAACGCTGCAGATTCTCCTCGATTACTGGCAGATTTGGCTCGATCCCTACCGCGCAATGCTCGTTGAACGAGAGCATGGCGTCCGCCAGCAGACGCGCCGACTGAAGGAAATTGTAGATGATCACCGGCTTGAACACGTTCAACTGGAAGTTCCCTTGACTGGCGGCGAAACCAATCGTCGCATCATTGCCCATCACCTGGCATACAACCATCGTCAGCGCTTCGCTCTGCGTTGGATTCACCTTGCCAGGCATGATGGAGCTTCCCGGCTCATTCTCGGGAATGCGTATCTCGCCAAGGCCGCAGCGCGGCCCGCTCGCAAGCCAGCGCACGTCATTGGCGATCTTCATAAGATCGGCGGCGAGCGCCTTGAACGCTCCGTGCACGAACACAAGCTCGTCATGACTCGTCAGAGCGTGAAACTTGTTCCCGGCCGTAACGAACTTCTTGCCCGTCTGCCGGCTGATCTCCTCCGCTGTAAGCTCGCCGAACTTCGGATGGGCGTTAATTCCGGTTCCTACCGCTGTGCCGCCGATAGCCAGCTCACGAAGATAATCGATCCCTAGCTGGATCATCGTTTCGCTCTTGTCGAGCATCGCACACCAGCCGCTAATCTCTTGTCCGAACGTCAGTGGAGTGGCATCCTGAAGATGCGTTCTTCCGATCTTGATCAAATCCTTGTAAGCTTCGCTCTTCTCGCGAAGCGTCTTGCGCAGCGCGCCCAAGCCGGCAAGCACCTGATCCTCTGCTGCCAGAAGCGCTGCAATATGCATGGCTGTCGGGAACGTATCGTTCGAGCTCTGCGAGCGATTGACGTCATCATTCGGATGCACCCGCTTCTCGATCCCCTGCTCCTGCAGCAATTGATTAGCCCGTGCAGCAATGACTTCGTTAACGTTCATATTGGATTGCGTGCCGCTTCCCGTCTGCCACACCACAAGCGGGAAATGATCATCCCACTGACCGGCAATGATCTCATCAGCAGCCTTCGTAATCGCTTCCGCCTTGTCAGCATCAAGCTTTCCCAGCTTGAGATTAGCCAGCGCAGCACTCTTCTTCAGCACTGCAAACACATGAACCAGCTCGAGCGGCATCCGCTCCGTTCCGATTCGGAAGTTAAGGCGGCTCCGTTCGGTTTGCGCACCCCATAGCTTATCGGCTGGCACCCTCACTTCACCAAGCGTGTCTTTCTCAATGCGATATTCCATTGTCATTCCTCCATCTTTTTTCCGCTGCTCGCTGCTCATAGCGCGCGTTGCCGGAGTTATCTCTTAATAATAATATGCACGCCCGCTTCTTCTCTCTGCTCAATCAGACTGATTCCCACCCCTGACGCAGGCTCATTCTCAACTGGTTTCTCGTTCAGGATCAATTGCGCCTGTTGAATCACAGACCTTATCCTCTTCTTACCCTCCTGTTCGGATCTATTAACCATCATATCGTAAAGGATGCCCATTTAAGGCTCACCCCTTTCATAAAGTAGTTGTGCTTATCTCATAATAATTGATAATGATTCTCATTGTCAATGTGCTGTTTGTTACTTGATTCCCGAATGAATGAAGCTGTTGATAAATTGCCGCTGAAACAGAAGAAATCCGATCATCAACGGTGCGATAACCAGCATCGTAGCCGCGCTGACCTCCGTCCACTGGGCCCCGATCTCGAATGATTGGGCAAAAATGGCGAGTCCTACGGTAAGTGGACGGTTCTCCACGGAATTGGTGACGATGAGCGGCCACAAGAAATTATTCCAGTGATAGCTGACCGACACAAGGCCAAAAGCGATATAGGAAGGGCGAGACAGCGGAAAATATACTTTCCACAGGATCTGCCATTTGGAGTAGCCCTCCATGACAGCTGCTTCGTCGAGCTCCGGTGGAATTGTTTTGAACATCTGCCGCAGCAGGAAGACTCCAAAGGCTGAAGCGAAGTAAGGCAGCATTACACCGAGCTTCGTATCGAGCAGCGACAATTCCTTAAGCACGTTATAGTTAGGAAAGATCAGGACATCGGCAGGCACCATGATTTGCACGAGAAACAGCATGAACAGCACATTTTTCGCACGGAATTCCACTCTAGCAAAAGCAAAAGCAGCCATCGTGGCAGTCAGCATCTGGACCGCGAAAACACAGACGACAATGATTACCGTATTGATATAGTATTGCGCGAATGGGGCCGCAGCCCAGACATGTCGGAAATTATCCAGGGTAAATTCCAGCGAGAACGAGGAGGATAACGCAATCTGTCTGGGTCGGAAGGCCGTAACCGTCATCCACAGAAGCGGCACCAGCCATACTGCAGCAAATATATATTGAAGCCATCGGCTTATTTTCAATGTTTTACTTCGCATATAATCGCCTTTCTTCCCGCACAGGGACCTGCGCATCAATGATAGTGAATCTTTTTATCCAGCCCAAAAAAATTAAGAACAGCAAACAAGAGAAGCACCGCAATCATAACCGTCGTTAAGGTAGAGGCTATTCCTTGATCCCAGAAGCTGAAGGCCGTTTCGTAAATGTAATAGAGGAGCAGATTGCTGGCATTGTTCGGTCCGCCCTTTGTCATTATGACCAGATGATCGACGAGCTTAAAGGAGTTGGTCAGCGCTACAATAGTCACGAAGAGCGTCGTTGGCATCAACAGAGGGAACGTGATTTTGCGAAATACCGTCCAGCGTCCAACCCCATCCACTTGCGCCGCTTCATAGAGGTCCGGGGAAATATTTTGCAAGCCTGCCAAGTAAAAAATCATGAAATACCCGGCTTCCTTCCAAACAATCATAAAAATCATCGCCCACATCACATATTGCGGAGATCCAAGCCAGTTGATATCAGATAGGCTGACCGATTTCATCACTCTGCTGAGCAGCCCATATTGTGGCGTATAAATGAAAAGCCATACATTAGCAGCCGCAATCATCGGAATCAGCGTAGGATAGAAAAATGCAGTTCGCAGGAAATTCGTCCCACGCAAAGCTTTATTGGCAAAAGTAGCCATCAAGAGAGCAAGCGCCATTGAAGTGGGCACCGTTCCAAGCGCAAACCACAGATTGTTGGACATTACCTTCCAGAAGATGGTGTCATCCAACAGATTGATATAATTGTCCAGACCTATGAATATTGGCACAGGTGTCGCCAGATCGGCTTGGTACAGACTGAGACGGATTGTTTTGGCCATCGGGTAAAAGGTGAACAGGAATAAGAATATAAGAGACGGGAGAAGCAGCATCCAGGCAAAAGCGTTAGCTTTCCAGTGTCGGATTGATTTTCGAAGCCCCAAAGCATGAACCTCCCAGCAGTGTTGTTGATAAAAGAGAGGACGTCCCGGCTGTGGCTGATTCTACCT
>JARBUQ010000155.1 GCA_029239545.1 Paenibacillus sp. | reverse complement strand
GTCCAAGCCTGGACGTCGTATTCATTTGTTAGGCACGCTGGGAGAGATCGAAGGTTTTATGGAAGATGGATATTTCACTGTTCGTCATCCAGATCCGCGGGAAGGACATGAGTACACAGAAGAAAAAGTGGAGTTGGACGTATCCATGGATATGCATGGAGGAGGGGATCTTCGTCTAGTAGAGGATTTCGTACGAGTGATTCGCGGTGAAGCCCCATCCTTGTCTTCTACAACGATTGAGGATTCGATTTATGGGCATTTGATCGGCTTTGCAGCCCATGAGGCTATGCTTGGAAAGCAGGTTGTCGATGTTCAGCAACTATAGATAATGATAAAATTTGGAGGGAAACTATACTTGTATACATTTCGTGGGGCCATGAGGGACGATTGTGCTCATATATGTAAATTCCCTCAAAATTCTGAAGAGGTGTTCTACATGTTTCCGAGCGGACAATTCCCTCTTCAAGCTGAAGCTATGCAGGAAAAGGCTGAATCACGTTGGCAACCAACTGTCGTTCTGGATGGAGATCGAATTGCCGGTTATGGGAATATGTACGGGTTTGAAGAAGGCAAGCATGCGTGGCTGGGAAACTTCATAATAAATCCTGAGTATCGGGGAAAAGGGGCAGGACCAGCGCTTATACAGGAGATGATCAGACTTGCTGGGGATGTGCTGGGTGTTCCGAAGCTGCTGCTCGTCTGTCATCATACGAATTTGAGAGCCCTTCTATTCTACGCCAAGCTCGGATTCAAGCCGTTTGATCTGCATCAGATGAAGAATCATCTTGGTGAAACTATAGTCGGTATTCAAATGCAGATAGCTACAAGCAAAGGTCAATAAGTGGTGAACCCTACAGGCTAAGCAGGCTGTTCACCTCCCTGACCGTCAATCAAGTCGAATCAATGCGCCCACTCAACTCTAAACAGATGTGGGCGTAACTCCTTTGGAACAGCGAATTTCTATAGGGTAACATGATCCTTGGTCAAAAAAGCATAAATCGCGTAATATGAAGCACCTAGCACAGTAGAATGGGTCCTTAAAGCTGCAAAACGAACCTCCATGGAATCACGATGGAACGGTAATGAACGCTGCTTAACTACACGTAGAATGGAATTGCGGACCCATGTTTCTGCGCGTACCATTTGGTTGCCGATAATGACTAGCTGCGGATTAAAGATGTGGATCATGTTCGCAATCCCGATCCCCAGATATTCTCCGGTCTGATGAAACAAATGCAGCGCTTCCGGTTTGCCTGCCTCGGCCATCGCTAGTAGTTCATCAAAGCTGTCGGCTCCAATTCCATGTCCTTGCTCAGTCAGAGCGCCTTCTGATGCGTACAATTCCAGACAACCCCGATTGCCGCAACTGCACCTTTTGCCATTTGATTCTATGGAAGTATGCCCAACCTCACCAGAGAATCCGGAAACCCCTCTGTACAGCTGTCCTCCAATAATAATGCCTGAGCCTATCCCGGTTCCAACACTTAAATAAAGCAGATTGTCGCTCGTTCGACCCGCACCGTATTGCTTCTCTCCAAGCGCTCCGGCATTCGCCTCATTGTCAAGCGTTACAGGAAGCCCGAATTCCTTCTCCAGCTTCTCGTGAAGAGGGAACTGCTCCCAATGCAGGTTGGGGGCGAGCAAGATTGTTCCGTCGGCATTCACAATACCGGGGACACCTATACCTATGCCGATGATGCCATATGGACTTGAAGGAGCTCTGTCAATTAACATTCTTACTTGTTTGACAAGCTGTTGGAAGACGAACTCAGGATCCTGCTGATCAATAGGAGTCTGCTGCTCGGCAACGATATGCCCTTCCAAATCAGTTAATACCGTAAGCATATATGTGACGCCAAGGTCAATGCCGATCGCAAAACCAGCCGTTTTATCAAAATGCAGCATAATTGGCTTGCGGCCGCCACTGGATTTGCCAAGTCCGATCTCATACACCAGGTGATCTTGAACCAGTTCGTTCACTAGACTCGATACAGTCCCTTTATTAAGTCCGGTCATCTCAGATACTTGAACACGCGATAAGGGACTTTCTTTGCGGATCGTTTCCAGCACTATGGATTTATTAAGTTTTTTAACAAGAAATTGATCGCCTGTTGTACGCACTTCGAAAGCTCCTCCTATGTGTGACTTCTTCCGATGGATATCTTAATAAAGCTAGTGTAGAACAGTTTCTAATAAACTTCAAATCATTTTGCTGAAAACTTAGTTTAATGGATGTACAAAGTTTGTTCTGTTTGCTATTATGGACTCATTACAGGATTCTATAGAAGCATTATGAGGAGGAATAGGTATGGAATATTTTAGCTCAGTCGGCCGTATTTCGTATGAAGGCAGCCGCACATCAAATCCACTTGCTTTTCAGCATTATAATCCACAACAGATCGTAGCCGGCAAGAGAATGGATGAGCATCTGAAGTTCTCGCTCGCTTATTGGCATACGTTAACAGGCGGTGGATCTGACCCATTCGGCAGCCCTACAGCGGTTCGTCCTTGGGACCAATTCACTGGGCTGGATCTGGCCAAGGCCAGAGTTGAGGCAGCTTTCGAATTGCTAGATAAGCTTGGCATTCGCTATTTCTGTTTCCATGATCGGGACATTGCTCCAGAGGGCGACACCCTGCAGGAAACGAATCGCAATCTTGATATAATCGTAGACCTGATTGAACAGAATATGAAATCCAGTGGAGTAAAGCTGCTGTGGAATACGGCCTGTCTTTTCACGCATCCTCGCTTCGTACATGGAGCCGGCACGACAAGCAATGCTGATGTATACGCTTACTCTGCAGCCCAGCTGAAGAAAAGCCTCGAGATTGGCAAGCGGCTTGGAGCTGACAATTATGTGTTCTGGGGCGGACGTGAAGGCTATGAAACACTGCTCAACACAGATCTTAAGCTGGAGCAGGATAATTTGGCCCGGTTGTACAAGATGGCCATTGCGTATTCACAGGAGATAGGTTTCGAGGCGCAATTCCTGATCGAACCGAAGCCGAAGGAGCCTACTAAGCATCAATATGATTATGACGCAGCTACTACAATCTCTTTCCTGCAAACTTATGGATTGACCGATTATTTCAAGCTGAACCTGGAGGCCAATCATGCTACCTTGGCCGGTCACACATTCGAGCATGAGCTTCGTGTTGCACGTGTACAAGGGATGCTGGGCTCGCTGGATGCCAATCAAGGAGACCTTCTGCTCGGTTGGGACACGGATGAATTCCCGACGGATCTGTATGCGACTACCCTTACTATGTATGAAGTTCTGAAGAACGGTGGATTAGGCAAAGGCGGAGTTAACTTCGACGCCAAGGTACGGCGTGCTTCCTTCGAGCCTGAGGATTTGTTTTATGCTCATATCGCAGGCATGGACGCATATGCCAAAGGACTTAAGGTTGCTGCCCGCCTCATCGAGGACAGAGTGTTCGAGGATGCAATTGATCGCCGCTATGCGACCTTTAACGAAGGAATCGGCAAGCAGATTGTAGAAGGTCAGGCTACTCTTGCCAGTCTGGAGCAGTATGCTCTGCAAAATAATCCGATCGTGAATGTATCGGGTCGTCAGGAACGATTGAAGGCTGTTCTTAATCAATATTTGCTGGAATCCGAATAATAACAGCAGCATTCTGCAAGCAGTAGGACAGGGCGAGAGGTGAAGAGATGCGTTATGTAATTGGTGTGGATTTAGGAACAAGCTCGGTTAAGACCCTCTTAGTGGATCAAGAAGGTCATGTGGCGGCTGAAGCTACGGAGAGTTACCCGCTTCTTCAACCGCAATCGGGGTATAGCGAGCAGGAGCCCGAGCATTGGGTGACGGGCACCTATACCGCGCTGCGACGACTGATGGAGGAGAGCGGGGTTGCCGCTGAGGCGGTCGAAGGCTTGAGCTTCTCAGGACAAATGCACGGGCTCGTGCTGTTGGACGCTAAGCATCAAGTGCTGAGGAACGCCATTCTGTGGAACGACACCCGCACAACTGCGCAGTGCCGCGAGATTGAAGCGGCGCTTGGCGATGAGCTGCTGGCCATCGCGAAGAATCGTGCGCTCGAGGGCTTCACCCTGCCGAAGCTGTTGTGGGTGAAGCAGCACGAGCCGGAGCTGTTCAAGCAGGCAGCGACTTTCCTGCTGCCTAAGGATTATTTGCGCTTCCGGCTGACGGGGGAGCTTGCCCTTGACCTGTCTGACGCAGCGGGAACGCTGCTGCTTGATGTCGCGAGCAAGCGCTGGAGCGAGCGCATCTGTGCCGCGGTCGGCATCGACCCGCGGCTGTGTCCGCCGCTCGTGGCGCCAACGGCGGAGAGCGGTGCTCTGCTGCCGGACGCTGCAGAGCAGGCCGGGCTCTCGCCGCGCACGCGCGTGTTCGCGGGCGGCGCGGACAATGCCTGCGGCGCGATCGGCGCAGGCATCCTGTCCGCTGGCGAGACGCTCGTCAGCATCGGCACGTCCGGCGTCGTGCTCGCTTACGAGCCAGACGGGACGGCCGACTACCGCGGCCAGCTGCATCTGTTCAACCACGGCAAGCCGGACGCTTATTACGCCATGGGTGTAACCCTGGCGGCGGGCTACAGCTTGCAGTGGTTGAAGGAAACCCTCGCGCCTGACACCAGCTTCGAGGAGCTGTTAGCGGCCATTAAGGATGTGCCGCCTGGCTCGGGAGGACTGTTATTCACCCCCTACCTGGTAGGGGAGAGGACACCTCACGCGGACGCCTCCATACGTGCAAGCTTCATAGGATTAGATGCGGCACACGGGCTATCACATATGACTAGAGCGGTATTGGAAGGAATCACCTTCTCTTTGAGACAATCGGTTGACATTCTTCGTCAGGCAGGAAATCGCATTGATCGAATGGTATCCATTGGCGGCGGAGCCAAGAATGAGACTTGGCTGCAGATGCAAGCTGACATTTTCGGTACGGATATCGTGAAGCTGAGCAGCGAGCAGGGACCTGGTATGGGAGCTGCGATGCTGGCTGCCGTTGGCTGCGGCTGGTTCGAGAATCTGGAAGCCTGTGCGGAAATGTTCTTGAAGCGCTCTGCTGTCTATCACCCGAATGAGACTGCTGTACGTACTTATGAGTCCTTGTACAAGGTCTACGGCCGTATATACGAGCAGACACGCGAAATGAATGAAGCACTAGTAGAGTTTCGATCCGGACTGACTTAGGGTAAGTATATATAATAAACTAAAGAAATGTTTGCGAACGTCAGCTTTCAGCAGCATACATGCTGCTGAAGGCAATCGTCGCGATAACAAACATTAGTTTATCTTATATTGGATAGTTCTTAATATAACTTAAGACTAGCTTACTAGGTACATCCCTTTTCATAAGTTAGAAATGAAACTTGCGAAGGGACTTTGCTTTGTAAAGTCTGAGGAGGTTTTTTTCATGAAAAAAAAGATTCGCGTCGGGATGATTGGCTACAAATTTATGGGGAAGGCGCATAGCCACGCGTACCGGGATTTGCAAATGTTTTTTCCGGATACGCTGCGTCCAGTTATGCAGGTGATCTGCGGCCGGAATGCTGAAGGTGTGGAGCAGGCAGCGGATCAATTTGGTTGGAATGAGGCGGTAACGGACTGGCGTGATCTCGTCAATCGGGACGATATTGATGTTGTAGACATCAATGCACCGAGTGATGCTCATCACGCTATTGCTATTTCAGCCGCACGTGCGGGCAAGCATCTGTTCTGCGAAAAACCGCTTGCCATCACTTTGAAAGGCGCTCGCGAAATGCTGCAGGCAGCCGAGGAAGCAGGCGTTAAACATATGGTCGGCTTCAACTATCGCTTCGCTCCAGCAGTACGACTGGCAAAGAAGCTTGTCGAGGAAGGCCGCTTAGGACAAATCTATCATTTCCGCTCCTGGTTTCTGCAGGACTGGATTGTGGATCCGGAGTTTCCACTGGTTTGGCGGCTTCAGAAGGAGGTTGCGGGATCGGGCTCTCACGGAGATCTGGGTGCACACTTAATCGACCTTGCGCACTATCTCGTAGGAGATATGACCGAGGTTGTTGGCATGAACGATACGTTTGTGAAGGAACGGCCATTACCTGATACTATGACAGGGCTGAGCGCCAAGGGGAGCAAAGAAGGCCCGCGTGGCGCTGTAACAGTTGACGATGCCACCTTATTTTTAAGCAAATTCGCCTGCGGTGCACTGGGCAGCTTCGAGGCGACACGTTTTGCTCCGGGACACCGCTGCACGAACTCTTTTGAGATCAATGGCAGCAAAGGCAGTGTGAAGTTCGACTTTGAACGGATGAATGAACTTCAGGTTTACTTTACAGATGATGACGAAGACGTACAGGGTTTCCGGCGAGTGCTTGCCACAGATCCGGCTCATGCGTACTCAGAAGCTTGGTGGCCGCCTGGGCACACGATTGGTTATGAGCACACGTTCATTCATGAGGTGCTGGAGCTGATGGAAGCGATTCGTGAGGATCGGCAGCCCGTTCCGAATTTCAATGATGGAGTAAAATGTCAGCAGGTACTGGAAGCTGTAGATCGATCTATTGCCGAACGGCGATGGGTGAATGTCGACGAATTGTAAGCCGGTGATCGGATAGATGGTTTGGGAGAGGAATGTGTCGAGCATGTCTGTGAAAAAAGCTCTCGTCGTATGGGGCGGTTGGGATGGCCATCAGCCTCAGGAAGTATCCGCACTGCTAGCTGGTGTGTTAAGGGATGAAAACTACGATGTGGAAATATCCGACACCCTTGACAGCTACAAGGATGTAGAAAAGCTGTCTTCCATTGATCTGATTGTCCCTGTGTGGACGATGGGGAAGATTGAGAAGGAGCAGCTTACTCCCTTACTGCATGCCGTTAAAGAGAACGGAACAGGAATCGCCGGCTGTCACGGCGGGATGGGAGACTCCTTCCGCATGGAAGTGGAGTACCAGTTCATGGTCGGTGGTCAATGGGTAGCTCATCCTGGGAACGATGGTGTCAGGTATACAGTAAACATTGTTCAGAATGATCATCAATTGGTTCACGGTATTGCAGATTTCGAGGTATCCTCGGAAAAATATTATATGCATGTTGATCCAGCCAATGATGTATTTGCAACTACAACCTTCGAGGGCTACGGCCCTCATGGCAGCGATATCAAGATGCCGGTCGTGTGGACCAAAATGTATGGCGCTGGCAAAGTATATTACAATTCATTAGGACATCAGGCTAATATTGTCGCGCTGCCGCCTGTATTAAGCCTGATGAGGCGAGGGATGCTTTGGGCAACAAGATAAGTCGGGTTTGATTGTCGCAGCAGCTTAAGCTTGATCAGGAGTAGAACAGGGAGCAGAAGGGATGAGCTGGAATGAGCGGGAAGAAGCTGAAGGTTGGTATTATTGGTTGCGGCAAAATTAGTGATAATTACTTCCGGACATGCAAAAAGTACTCCTCACTGGAAGTGACAGCGAGTGCCGATCTTGATATAAACAGGGCACGAGCAAAAGCAGAAGAATATGGTTTGGTTCATGCCTATACTGTCGATGATCTCATGGCGGATTCGAGTATCGATCTGGTGATCAATCTTACGATTCCTCTAGCCCACGCACCGGTAGGTCTGGCTGCTTTGCGCTCGGGCAAGCATGTATATTCGGAGAAGCCTTTAGCCGTTACCCGTGCTGAAGGCAGGCAGTTGCTAACCGTTTCGGCAGAAACGGGTCTTCGCGTAGGCAGCGCACCCGATACTTTTTTAGGTGGCGGTATTCAGACCTGTATCAAGCTTATTCAGGATGGCTGGATTGGTCAGCCCGTGGGCGCTTCAGCGTTTATGGTTGGACGCGGTCATGAGCATTGGCATCCGGATCCCGAGTTTTATTACAAGACCGGTGGCGGACCAATGTTCGATATGGGCCCTTATTATTTGACTGCATTAGTTGCAATGCTCGGGCCTATTAAGCGGGTGACGGGCTCTGTCAAGACTTCCTATGCGGAGCGTACAATCACGAGTGAGCCGAAGTTCGGTCAGAAGATTCAAGTAGATGTGGCAACTCACATTTCAGGAGCGATCGATTTCCATAATGGGGTTGTAGGTACGATTATAACAAGCTTTGATGCCTTTGGCGGGTCGGATCTGCCGAGAATTGAGATATACGGCAGTGAAGGAACGCTCAAGGTTCCTGATCCGAATACATTCGGCGGACCGATCTTCATTAGACGCAAAAATGCCAAGGACTGGATGGAAATTCCGTTAACCCATGGATTCGGTGAGGATGCTCGCGGGTTAGGGGTGCTTGATATGGTTCGCGGCATTCAGGAAGAAAGACCGCATAGAGCTTCAGGCGAGCTGTCCTATCATGTGCTCGAAGCTATGCATGGCTTCCATGATGCTTCTGATCAAGGTAAGCATTATGTGATGGAGAGCACATGTTCTAAGCCGGAGCCCTTGCCAGTTGGGGTTTCTCTGGAGACCTTTCGCTGAACAGGGAACGCAATCTATATAGCTTTGCATGGACAAAAGATTATTAATCTTCCTCCTTGCAAAGCTTTTCTTATGAATCCGTCCGCTGGTGTTAATGATCAACGCTTAATCTGCGCAAATATTCCTTCGGTGTGCACCCATTATGACGTTTGAACAACTCATAGAAATGCGCCATATTCTCAATCCCAACTGTAACTGCAATCTCGATCACGCTCCTGTCGCTTGTTACGAGAAGCCGTTCTGCATTTCTTATGCGTCGTAGATTCACGTATTCGGTGAACGAACTGCCCATCGCTTTTTTGAAAAATTTGGAGAAGTATGAGTAACTCATTCCAGCGAGCTTGCTTACTTGCTCCATGTTGATTTTGGATGTAAGATGCTCGTCCACAAATTCAATGATTCGCTTCATTACTTCCGCATCCATCCACTCATGAGCCTGCAGCAGTCCTCTCTGATCGGCC
>JARBUQ010000154.1 GCA_029239545.1 Paenibacillus sp. | reverse complement strand
TAAGAGCATTGAACACTCTCTCCTGTGGTTTGGCTTGCGGGTGCAGCGACACCCGCAGCCTCTCCCAATGGCGAAGCGCTGAATCGAACTGAGCTTCAAAAGCTTCATTCGCACGAGATTCAAGAAATTGTATTTGCTCTATAATCTTGGCCATGTTCGTTTCCCCCAGCTTGCGCATACCAGGATTAATCGTCCCAACACGTTCAACGAGCGGTTTGTACAAATCTGCGAATTGAAGCTTAATATCCGCAAATTGCTCAGCAAGCTGCATCGAGCCTTGAAGATCTAGCCACTCTTGCTTTTTCTGATCATAATGCTGAATAATGTCTTCGAAAGTAAGCTCATACTTGGCCATCTGCTTCTGCAGCGTTCCCTCTACTAAAGTGAACTCCATACGAGGTTCCAGAATAGGCATTTGAAGCCCTACATGAGCAAATGCTTCCTTAAGGACACCCCAATAAGCAAGCTCGGATGTACCTAACACAACCGATAGTACAGGCAGCATGAAATCCTGCATTAGCGGCCGGGTCATCACATTATTGCTGAGCTTCTCCGGATCGGATTGTGCTATAGCTATAAGCTCTTGAGAGGAAAGCTTAAGCATCCCCCGCTTGTCAGTATAACAGCCATCATTGTCGATATGCAGCAGCAGACGTTCGCCATTATGTAAGATGAACAGATTCGCCTGATCTGGTCGAACTTCAGCTTGAGGCGTGTAGCCAGAATGCCGCAGCTCTGCCTGAGCAGCAAGCAGCACAGCGTTCAGCTCTCTTTCCTTCTCAGCCAGCTCCTTGAACATTGGGGCCTCGAGTCGTCTCCATGCCGGGTCCGCAGAATCGATCAGCACCAGTCCATAGCTTCCGAACCATTGCGCCATAAGACGAGCAAAGCTGTCTGTGAGCGTGGAGGAAGCCGTACATGCTTCTCTGACCTGCTCCATCAAAGCGGCCTTAAACTCAGTGTTCATTAAAGAGGCGTCCAACTGCTCCAGCACGTCCTGCCATTCTTCACTGGATATTGCGACAGAGCTGACCGGTCCTCGTTTTTCCGGAGCTGTTGCTAGTTTGATTTTATGGATAGAAAGCGAATCCGTCAATACATTGATGTGGTTAACTTCATCCAGATCATGATCCTCTCCGGCGATCCAGAAGACAGGCACAACCCGCCGATTCAATTGCTCAGAGGCTGCTCTTGCTGTTTGCAGCACTGTAACAGCTTTGAAAAGCACAAGTAGTGGACCTGTGAACAGCCCTGCCTGCTGCCCCCCAACTACTACAAGCGTCTCCGAGTCCTTCAAAGCTTCTATGGCATCCATCGCCTGTGCTGCATTCCCAACAGATTCATTATAAGCTCGGAGTACCTCTGACAACTTATCCCGTTCCAAAGCTGGCCTATCCTTGCGATCTAACCACTCGGCTCTCGCCGCGAATTTATTCGGATCATAAGGATTATAAGTGTACATGGAGCTCACTGCATCGAAT
The DNA here is from genome assembly GCA_029239545.1 of Paenibacillus sp. GTDB lineage: Bacteria > Bacillota > Bacilli > Paenibacillales > NBRC-103111 > Paenibacillus_AA. The sequence goes on along the minus strand of JARBUQ010000154.1, from coordinate 7,425 downwards.
GATTCCATGTAGTTTCGGGCCATAGGCTGACTGGGCAGCCAGCTGTATTCATCGATTCTCATGCACGGCCCTCCTTCATTGAGCAAATTAACGTTGACGGTTCAATTTGTAATTAGTTCACCATTCTCGATTTTACATCTACGAACCGGATTCGTCAAAATTACATATAAAAACCGGCCCCAAGGGAGCCGGCCATGTTGAAGATCAAGCAAAATGACATGCTGTCCAGTGCCCGGGCCGGGTCTCGACGAGAGGAGGCTCGACACTGATGCATTTCTCCGAAGCGAGCGGACAACGGGTGCGGAAGTGACAGCCGCTCGGAGGATTAACCGGGCTTGGCAAATCCCCCTTAAGGACTATTCTCTCCCTTGTTTGTTCAATCTCGGGATCGGGAATCGGAATTGCCGACAATAACGCCTTCGTGTAAGGATGAGTCGGATTCTCGTAGAGCTCGCCACTATCTGCAATCTCTACTACTTTTCCTAGATACATGACAGCTACGCGGTCACTGATATGCTTCACCATCGACAAGTCATGGGCGATGAACAGGTAGGTCAACCCCATCTTGCGCTGCAGCTCCTGCAGCAGATTGACTACTTGCGCTTGAATCGAGACATCAAGCGCAGATATCGGTTCATCGCAGATGATGAACTTCGGATCAACGGCAAGCGCACGGGCAATCCCGATGCGCTGGCGCTGGCCGCCTGAGAATTCATGCGGATAGCGGGTAACGTGGTCGGGATTCAAGCCGACCAGATCGAGCAGCTCCTCTATGCGATGCTTGCGCTCGGCCTTGCTGTGGACAAGCTTATGCACATCGAGCGCTTCACCGATTATATCGGAGATCGTCATTCTCGGATTCAAGGATGCATACGGGTCCTGGAAGATCATCTGCATTTCACGGCGTAGCGCCTTCATCTTGGAGCCAGTCAAGGAGTAAATATTAGTTCCATTGAAATTGACGGAGCCTGCCGTAGGCTCGTATAAGCGAAGTATCGTTCTGCCGGCGGTTGATTTTCCGCAGCCGGACTCCCCCACTACGCCAAGGGTCTCCCCTTGCTTGATATCCAGGCTAATATCATTGACAGCCTTGAGCGACTGCCCTTTGCCGACATTGAAATATTTTTTAAGATTGCGAATTTCGATCAGACTTCGACTCATTTGGCCACCTCCTGAGCAAGCGGATGAGCCATCCAGCAGCGTGCTGTATGGGTGTCGCTGAAGCGGGTAGCCTCTGGATCAATACTTAGACATACTTCCATAGCTTCGTCGCATCGAGCGCAGAACGCACAGCCTGTAGGAGGCTTGATTAAATCTGGTGGTGTTCCAAGAATAGGAATAAGCGGCTCTTCCTTCTTCTGGTCAAGACGCGGGATCGAACGCAGCAGCCCTTTTGTGTAAGGATGCTTCGGATTTTTGAAAATTTCCATCTTCGTTCCTGACTCCACAACTTTACCTGCGTACATCACAATCACACGGTCACACATCTCGGCTACAACGCCCAGATCATGGGTAATCAGGATTATGGATGTCCCCAGATCCTGCTGCAAGCTTTTCATTAACCGCAAAATCTGTGCTTGTATCGTAACGTCAAGTGCCGTTGTAGGTTCATCCGCAATGAGCAGCGACGGGTTGCAGGCCAGTGCGATAGCAATCATAACGCGCTGCCGCATCCCCCCCGAGAATTCATGGGGGTATTGCTTCACGCGATCTTCCGGATTCGGAATTCCTACAAGACTCAGCATCTCAACAGCTTTGAGCTTCGCTGCATGGGCAGACAAATTTTGATGTTTCGTTAACCCTTCCGATATTTGTTTTCCAACTGTCAGGGTAGGGTTGAGTGAGGTCATCGGGTCCTGAAAAATCATCCCGATTTCCTTGCCTCGAATGCTCTGCATCTGCTTCTCTGTTTTTTTAAGCAAATCCTGACCCATAAAGCCAATCGTACCACCCTTAATCATACTCGGAGGGGAGGGGATAAGCCGCATAATCGTCTGAGCCGTTACGCTTTTCCCGCAGCCGGATTCACCGACTATGCCGACAGCCTCGCCCTTGTTCACATGAAAACTAACACCGCGCACAGCCTGTACTTCTCCTCCGTGAACACGGAATGAAACCCGTAAGTCCTGCACATCCAATATTTTTTCCATTGCAGGCTCCTCCTTCCCAAACGTTTATTTCTTCATCTTCGGATCGAATGCGTCGCGCAGACCGTCCCCGAAAACGTTAAAGGCAAACATCGTCAAGCTAATGAACCCCGCTGGGAACAGCATCCGCCACGGGTATACGTCCCAGGCTGAGATCGCATCCGAAATCATCGTTCCCCATGATGCGGCAGGCGAGCTTACTCCAAGGCCAAGAAAGCTAAGGAACGCTTCAGCAAAAATCGCGGAAGGCACCGTCAAAGTTAAAGTAACGATAATCGGACCGGAGGCGTTAGGGATGAGATGACGGAACAAAATCCGCGACATCCCTGCACCCAATGAACGAGAGGCCAGTACGTATTCCTGATTTTTCAGCTGCATAATTTGCCCGCGTACGATCCAGGCCATATTGATCCATCCAGTAATCGTCAAAGCCAAAATAATGGTTCTCATACTCGGTTCGAATACAACTACCATAAGAATGACGATCAGCAGATACGGAATCGCATATAATACTTCGGATATACGGCTCATAACTTCATCCGTACGACCTCCGAAATAACCCATAATTCCTCCATAAATAACACCCACGATCAAGTCGATCAGGGCTGCGAATAATCCTACCTGCAGGGAGATTGAAGCTCCCATCCATGTGCGCGCGAACATATCCCGTCCAAGATCATCGGTTCCGAACCAATGCTCGGCAGAAGGCGGTTGATTCGTCTGATCGAGATTATTGGAAGCAAAATCATGCGGAGTCATCATCTGACCGAAAGCCGCCATGAAACCGAGAATAACGAGAATAATCAATCCCAGCATAGCCAACCGATTAGACTTCAGACGCATCCAGGCATCTTTCCATGAAGATAAGCTGGGCCTTACAATTTTGTCCCCTGCTGCTTCATCCCGGTTCAGCTTGCGGAACTGCGACGGATGCAATGGATCTGCGGAGAGTGGTTTGTTTCGTTCAGCCATTATGCCTTCTCCTTTCCGCCGGAAAGCTTCATCCGAGGATCGACGAATACGTAAGCTACATCGGTCAAGAACCTGGCTGACATCAGAATGACACCATAAAATAAGGTCAAGCCCATAATCAATGTATAATCACGATTCGCTACGCTTTCCACAAAATGCTTGCCCAGTCCCGGGATTCCGAAAATTTTCTCGATGACAACGGACCCGGTAATGACTCCTGTTGTAAGGGGACCTAAGTAAGTAATAACAGGTAGAATCGCGTTGCGCAGAGCATGGCTCACTGTAATAACGAACCCATTCAGTCCTTTGGACTTGGCAGTTTTGATATAATCCGAGTTCATTACCTCAAGCATATTGGAGCGGGTCAACCGTGCAATGAAAGCAATTGGCGCGAAGGAAAGCGCCAAAGTAGGCAGCACATAGTCCATAGGATCGTTCAAGCCTGCCACGTCGAAGAGCCTGAGCTTGCCGGCGAAGACGAATTGTAACAAAGTTGCCATGACGAAACTGGGCACGGATACCCCTAATACAGCAATAATCATGGCCAGATTATCGAGCAGCTTGCGATGACGCAAGGCAGCGATCGTACCCAACGCAACACCAGCAGATACCGCGAAAACAATTGCACACAATCCCAGGCGCAAGGAGTTGCCAAATGAGCCTTGGACGATCCCGTTCACGGTTCTTCCCTGCCATCTCATAGATACGCCCAAATCAAAAGTAGCCACTTGCTTTATATAATTGACATATTGCACGAAGATCGGTTTGTCCAATCCGTAATAGGCTTTCAGGTTTGCCAAAATTTCCGGCGGCGGCGCTTTTTCCGACATAAATGGATCGCCTGGTATTGCCTTCATCAGAAAAAAAGTTGCGGTGGCCAACACAAACAGGGAAACAAGAACAAACAGCAGCTTCCGCAATAAAAAGCGAATCACCGCAGCACCTCCTACTTTTTCAAAAAAAGTTAATTCCTCTATGAAACCGAAATTCCGCAGCAAAACCCGGGAGAGATGCAGGATTTAATAAAAAGCCCGGAGTATATATACGTTCATATACACCCCGAACTTTTACAAGCTTCTGGCTTTATTTGTTCTCAATATAGCCTCTGGTAAAGTCGATATCGCCTTTGTAGTCAACGAATACATTTTTCACGTAAGGCTTCTGCGCCCAAATCCCTGTGTAGTAGTACACTGGAACGATCGGCATTTCATTGATCATGATTTTCTCCGCTTTCGCCATTGCTTCCATACGTTTCTTTTCGTCCTGGGAAGTCAGAGCTTCTTTAACAAGGTTATCGTATTCAGCATTCGAGTACTTGGAGTTGTTGTTTCCTCCGCCAGTCATAAGCAGATCGATGTAAGTCATCGGATCGTTATAATCCGCTCCCCAGCCGGCACGTGCCACTTGGAAATTGCCTGATTGACGGTTTTTGATGTATACACCGAACTCTTGATTCTCTAGCTTCACTTCTACGCTAAGGTTTTTCTTCCACATATCTACAACCGCTTCAGCAATTTTCTTATGGCCTTCACTTGTGTTGTAGATCAGGGTGACGACAGGCAGCTTGTCCAGTCCTTTTTCCTTCAAGCCATCTGCAAGCAATTTCTTGGCTTCAGTCAAATCTTCCTTGAAATAGGCGCTGTCCTTCACTTCTTCGCGGAATTCTTTCTTCTCTCCCTTAATTCCTGGAGGAACGAATCCGAACGCCGGAATTTGATCACCAAGCGTTACTTTATCTACAATCGCTTTACGGTCAATGGCCATTGCGAATGCTTTGCGGATTTTGGCATTGTCGAAAGGAGCTTGTTTGGTGTTGAACTCATAATAATAGGTCGAGGCAATCCCTTTTACTTGTAATCCGAAATTTTTGTCCGCTTTGAGCGAAGGTAATTTGTCTACAGGTATTTCCCCTACAGGACGGCCAACCCAGTCGATTTCATCGGAGTTGTACATTTGCAGTTGAGTATTGGCATCGTTCAAAATTCTCATTGTTACGCTAGCAAGCTTAATATCCTTGGCAGCATGATAATTGTCGTTTTTCACCAACGTTACGGAATCGTTATGTTTCCATTCTTTAATTAAGAAAGCACCATTCGTTACCATGGAGCTCGCTTCAGCAGCGAACTTGGGATTTGCTTTTACATGCTTCTCATTCAGCGGGAAGTATGTGTAGAACGAAACCAGACTTTCAAAATAAGGAGTAGGAGCCTTCAGCTCTACTTCCAATGTATAATCATCTTTGGCTTTCACGCCTAAAAGACTTGCATCTGTAATTTTCTTTGTGTTATATTCCTCAGCATTTTTGATGTAATACAACTGATACGCATATGGAGCTGCGAATGCAGGATCAAGCGCGCGAGTCCATGCGAAGACGAAGTCGCTTGCCTTAACCGGATCTCCATTAGACCATTTGGCATCCTGGCGGAGATTGAACGTATACTTCAGTCCGTCCTTGGATACTTCCCACTTTTCAGCGGCGGCCCCTTTCACTTCACCCTTCTCATCCTTCGTTGTCAACCCGTCATAGATCGGGCGAAGAACCGTGGAAGAGTTATTATCCTGTGCAAGACCTGGATCGAGTGATGGGGGCTCAGAACCCAATATCATTCGAAACACTTGCTCATTGCTGCCGCTGCCAGATTTCTTGGCACAGCCAGTCAGAACCATTCCCACGAGCAATACCACACTCATGAAAACGATTACACTTTTATTGAACCCCTTAAACATTGAAAATCCTCCTTCATGAAATTTTATTTCTTTCTATATTTCTTTCATACGAAATTTAATATACTTCCCCCGCCCGGAAAAATACACGTAATATATTGATCAATTAGGGGTAAAATATTGACCTCGTCTTTAAGGTGTCTTAATTTGGCATATTTATGCGCTGTATTTGGATCAATATTTAATCCGTCCAAATAGGGGGTTAAGGATAGAGAACGCAAAAAAACTGCATCTCCTCGCCTATTGGCAGAAATGCAGTTCCTTTTTTCATTTTATGTATTATTCAAGGACTTATGTACTCACATACTATCCGTTTAATCCGTTGTCAACACTCGCTCTATGGCTAAGGTTAGTTCCCGGTACACATCGGTCTCGACCTGCAAACGAAGCTGTGTCTTAGCAAACATTTCTCCGCGTGTAGTTGAAACATATTTGGGCGGAAGTCGGTTGAGTGCAATCGCCATTACGTCATCCATGTTCTTGTCATCCAACACAGCTAACCTGGGCTGATGCTGCATCAAATCCTTCAAGCAGTTCCTGACAATTTCCTCCATCATATTGTGAAACGCCATCCGTTCATTCCCCTTTCAATCCCCTATATGTCTATTAAGGTCTGTATAAATCCGATGATCAGAAGTATAAAGTACACTATGCTCAAAAGAATAAACCCTATTCTCCACAGAGCCCTGATAATCTTGGTGTGGTTGATTGCTCCTCTTAACCTGTATTGATAATTGCCGATCAGTCCATACCCTATGAGAAAAAATAACACAATCATGTAAAACCCGAAGCTATTATGAAAAATAATCGAATATAAGGACGAAACAGAGCCTATCAAAAGAAGGGTTGTCACATCCATTGACAGCTTGGTTGCTCTTTTGCTCTCTCGAGTCTTAAGATACACAGCTATCCAAATTACAAAAAACCATAAGAAAGGCACAAATGCGGTTAAAGCGTATAGATGAATCCAGAAATCGGTAAAAGCCTCCACTGCATCACCGCTCCGTACATCAGGATAATGCCGTCCTGCTTCCCTTATCGCTTCTCCAACGCCTTTACCAGTCGATAAACCGTCTCATGTGTTGGCATTGGAATCGACTGCATTCGGGCTGACTTGAGCAACGCACCGTTCATCCATTCGATCTCGGTTATCCTTCCAGCCAGCACATCCTGGAGCATCGATGAAGCGTTATTCGCCGTCTTGCGGCAAACCTCGAGCAGCTGTTCCCATAAGTCATCCTGAATGTGAACATGCTCGGCCTCAGCAGCCTGGACACCCTCCTCATATAAAGAGCGCATAAGCGGAAACAAGTTTTCGGATTCCAGCAGCTCACCATTGCGCACATTCAGAATCGCGGTTAACGGATTAATGACGGCATTCATTAGTAGTTTGTTCCAAGCTATCTCCTTCATGTTGTTCGACAGAAAGGACTCGAATCCTGCTTCCTTCAACAAATGAACGAGCATTTTTTGCTCGGTAACCGCTTGAATGGCATGTTCTGCATCTGTAATAGGTACAGCGCTTCCAATTCTGGTTAACCCATGTCCGGTATGATGTACAGCGATGGGAGTTTCGCGGCGT
>JARBUQ010000153.1 GCA_029239545.1 Paenibacillus sp. | reverse complement strand
GCCGGATTCGATGGGGATCCGCTCATTCTATATGATTTTTCGCATACATGTTGTGGTCCCTCGCAGATTTCCGAAGTTATGGACAGTTAATCGACAGCCATATAATTTGCCCTATTCTGGTTTAATGCGTCATTATATGCGATTTTTCGTACTCTTCGCACGAAAATGGATGCATCTGCGATAATCTGTATGAAATTTCGAACACAATTGCTGTCGTTCAGCCTGATCGAATCGGATCTGCAGCAGGCTTCCGATACCGGGAAAGCCGCTGCGTAACCCCACAACATTGTCTTTCCCCACCGCAATGTTGTCAGGTTAAGCGCACGCCAACATAAACACCGACTCCATATTGTCCAGCCAAGAGCAGCACGAAATCGTGCACAATATACAACATTTGCAACAGGTGGAGGCCCATTCGATCCCATCCCCGGCCCACCAGTAACTTATATTTACTGGTGTGTTCAGAACAAAGCTGCCTCGCATCCATAATGCGGGCAGCTTAATAAGTTAGAGCTAATTGGTATATACTCGTGGCACCCGTTTGTTAATAGCGCAGAAAGCCTCATAACAGATCGTCCCGGCCTTCTCAGCGTATTCCTGGACAGTGAGGTGCGCAGCTGCAACGACTTCATCCTCTGCAGCTTTTTCCACCCAGCCGAACAAGATTACCTCATCCCCAAGCTCAACATCGGGCACCGATGTAACGTCAACGAGCGTCTCGTCCATTCCGATATCGCCGACTATAGCCAGCTTGTTCCCTCTCAATATGACAGAGCCTTTGCCGCCAGCGAGTGTCGGGAATAGTCCGTCTGCATAACCGACAGGAAGCACAGCTACTACAAGCTCTCTCCTCGTCGCCGTTCCTTCTTCACCAGCAATACTTTGAATCCCTTCGCTCTTTCTTATATCCACAACCCTAGTAACAAAGCGCATGGTCTCTCTCAGCTTAGGAATACCATATCCATTGCCGAACGGATTGTGCCCATAGAGTCCAACGCCGACCCGCACCATATCCAGATGCATCTGTGGATATCCGATCGTCGCCGCAGTATTGCAGCAATGCTTGATAGGTACGGTAATGCCCTGTGCTTCCAAATAATGAAGTGTACTAATGAACTGCTCGTACTGCTGCCACGTATAGACTGAATCAATCTCGTCTGCCTCCGCGAAGTGGGTAAACACACCTTCCAGCGTCACATAATCGGAATTCGCCGCAAGTGTGGCCAATTCATGCGCTTCTTGCGGCGAGGTGACCCCGACCCTGGACATCCCGGTATCCACCTTCAGGTGGACCGTTGTCATCCGTTTGTGCAGCGTGGCTTTGGCCACAATGGCCTGCATAACCTCAGCAGTAAATACCGTTATGGTAAGGTCATGTTTGATTACTTCTTCGATTGAGGACGGAGGTGTATACCCGAGGATCAAAATCCGCCCAGGCACCCCGTTCTGTCTTAGGTTGATTGCCTCATCAGCAAAAGCTACACCCAGATAGGCTGCTCCTGCTGCTATTGCGGCTTGAGCAACCTCGACAGCCCCGTGTCCATAGGCATTGGCTTTGATTACGGCCATTAACATGCAAGCTTCAGGAATGGCTGATTGGAATGTACGGACATTATGATGAATCCCGGGTAATGATATTTCTGCCCGAGTAGGCCTGAATTGACGACGAATAATGGACATAACGGTTACGAATCCGCTCTCAGCCGACTAACGGCGATTCCAGCGAATAAGGCAGCACCTAATGCCAGACAGCTCTCGTCTGGATTAAACCGCGGGCTGTGCAAGCCAGGAGCCAGCTCAGGATGAGCTTGTGGTCCAGAGCCCAACCAGACGAAGCATCCATTCGCAGCTTTGAGATATTCTGCGAAATCTTCCCCATAAGTCATAGGCACAGGAACGATTCGGTTATGGGAGCCAATCAAAGCATCTACTACTTCACTCACATAAGCGGTACACTGAGCATCATTCACAACTGCCGGGACCTGCTCGATGTAGTTGACCGTTCCTTCGCAGCGGTAAGCCCGACAGATGTCGCGCACGATTCGCTCGAGGCGTTCTGGCATCGTTGCCCGCCAGGCAGGATCGAGGTTGCGTACAGTTCCGGTCAGCTCAACGAAGTCCGGAATAATATTGTTAGCGGTTCCGGCATGAATCGTGCCAATAGATACAACCGCTCCCGTTGTGGGTGGAGTCTCGCGGCTAATGGCGGTCTGTAGTCCCATGATGACCGCAGAGGAGGCAACGATTGGATCGATACACGCTTCGGGATACCCACCGTGACCGCCTCGTCCATCTATACGGATTTCCAGCCGATCAATCGAGCCCATTACAACCCCGTTCTTCAACCCGAGCTGCCCGGCAGGAAGGCTAGGCAAATTATGAAGTCCGTAGACCTCATCGACTCCCTCCATGACGCCTTCGAGCATCATTGCCTTGGCGCCGGCAAGTATTTCTTCCGCTGACTGGAATATGAACCGTACGGTTCCGTGCAGCTCCTGCTGATGCGAGGCCAGCAGTCGAGCCGCTCCCAGCAATACAGTCATGTGAACATCATGTCCGCAAGCATGCATCACTCCAGCCTGCTCCGAAGCGTAATCCAGGCCGGTCTCTTCCTTAATAGGCAGCGCATCCATATCGGAGCGCAAGGCGATCGTTCGTCCGGGATGGCCGCCGATCAATTCTGCAACGACCCCGTACCCTCCGACGCCTGTGCGAACGCTCAAACCAAGCGCTCTAAGCTCTTCTGCAACTCGCTCGGAGGTACGAGCTTCCTGAAAGCTCAGCTCCGGATACTTATGAAACTCTCTGCGTAATTGAATGAATTGCGGCTCCAGCAGTTCTGCTGATTGATGGATGGCTTGAATGGATGGCATGCTCATTCTCCTTTTTTTTGCTCTAGCACATAATGATGGATCGCACCCGGCCCCTTGATAAAGGACGTTACTTCATATTGAAGGTCAAAAGCTTCCGTACACATGTCACGGACGTATCGATGCCATTCTGCAAATAGCTGTGGCTGCTGCCGCTTCAGCTCTTGTGCTTGTCGAGGAATCGGAATTGTACCGCCTGATCGGCTCAGAAGTATGGAGAGAGGGTCATTCACATTCAGGCAAACGGACGTCACTTGATCTTCGTGGATGTCACAGGTGATCAAGCTGGGGTAGAGGGATTCAGCTTGTTCTGAATGATCATGCCGCTGGGTTATGGCTTTCTCCACATGCTCCGAGCAAATGTCCCATTCCACCAGAAACCGATCCGTCGGGACCCCGGAAGAATCATTTCCATAAAAAGAAGGGAGGTACTTGCTAATGGTTCCCCCCAGCTTGCAAATATTGAGATAGGCATTACGAGATTCGAACGGGTCGTAGGTCCATACTAATTTGGAATATCCATATTGAATAGCCCACAGACGCTGCTCCAGCTTCAAGCGCATCCCAATCCCCTGATCGCGGTAGTCGGGAAGAATAGCCATCATATGAGAGCCCAAAAAGCTGTGCTTTCCGTCAAATCCGGCGAACCCGTAACAAAAGCCGACAAGCTCCCCCTCATGGAACGCCCCAATGACTGTCCCGCCATGGAGAATCGCCGCGGCCATCTGATGCATGGAAGTGACAGATTCTTGACCCCAGACTACTCTCTGCAAATCTACTGCTGTATGCAGCTCCGAAATCCCGGTAATTGTACGATATTCGATGTCTTTACTTGCGCCTATCCTGCTCATATTCGTTCCTCCACATAGCCACGCTAATCATTGGTAACAAAAGGTGTGAATAGATCACTGGTCTCGTTGTATTCAACCAGCCGCTTCTGAATGTTGTCCTGGTCCTTGGCGATCACCCCGGAGATCAGAACATTCATCAATGAAAACATCGAAAAAATATGTATATGTAAGGAGTGAAGTTTAAACTTCACTAATCACTAAATTGAGAATCCAGCGCTTCCATAAGGCGATTATAGCTGGAGAGACCCTCAATTTCAATCAATTTATTTGGCAGTATACGGTAATTAGAAATAGAAAAAACGGAACCGGGGTTCCGCTCTTCCCTCCGACAACAGGGTGTCAGTCCTTCAACTATTTACACCCTTAATGGTTCTCAAGCCGCTTCATGAATTCGTCTACAGCACTGTATCCTTGTGTCTTCAAATACCAGTTGTTCGCAGCCGCCTCTACAAGCCCCGCTACATCGCGACCGGGTTGAAGCTGAATCTCGATATGCGGAACCCGTACATCCATATACTCAGAAAACTTGGGCTCCAGCTCCAAATCATTATTCAGGTCATGCTCCTGCCATTTGGTCAGCTCGATATCGAGAACAATGCGGGTTTCATCTTGAAAAGCACGCCGTCCGTATAACCGGGACACGTTGACCAGACCAATGCTTCTAAGCGCAAGGAATTCCTTGTTCATCCCGTTATGCGTTCCTAGTATGGTTTCCGGGCTAATTTTCTTCAAGACAACCATATCATCCGCTACAAGCCGGTGTCCTCGCCGAATGAGCGTATGTGCAGTCTCACTCTTGCCGACTCCTGACTTCCCCCGCAGCAGCACGCCTATTCCGGAAACATTCACACATACGCCGTGTATAGCGATCTCGGGAGCAAGCGCTTTGGCGAGAAAGGTATCAACCAGATCCATGAATTTGAAAGTAGGCTGAGAGGTGCGGAGAAGTGGAATCCCTTCCTCTTCACAATATTTGGTCAAATATTTCAATCCCTCAAGATCGCGGGTAACTACGAAGCAGGGAGGATGATACTTCACTACATTTCCGATTCTATCGTTGCGCTCCTCATCTGTGAGCGTGTGCAGGTACGTGATTTCTTTGCGTCCCAGCACTTGAACATGCGCATGGGAGAAAAATTCGAAGTAACCGGCGAATTCAAGCCCTGGGCGATGGGCCTTTGGCTTCTCAATCGTTCTATGCAATTGGGTGTTTCCAACGAGTATCTCGAGAGAGAAGCGCTCCACTAAGTCTTGAACTGTTGTTTTCCTGGTCACTATGGCCCTCCTTATATATGAAATCGGAAGAGGATGCTTCCTGATTTCATGTTAATCACTCTTAATATACGATATATACGTAAGAAACCCTGCAATGATTTCAAATTTCAACGTGGGAAAAGTGACAAATTTAAATATTTCTCAATGCGAGTATACAAAATTAGGGTTGCAGGGTTATTTAGTAATCGATTACTATATATGTATTGCAAGCATCATAAACAGGAGGGACCAGTATGAATTTCGAAGATATGGAATCGTTCTACATTCATTCATACGATGTGAAGAATCAGCTGCGGCAGTATGTGTACGACCAATCTGTTGAGGCCTTTGCAGAGGGAGATCGAAGTCGGGATACCCTTGAAGATCAGGAAGCGATAGATGTACGAAGATCTCACATGCGCGAGAAGCTGCTGGAGTCATTCGGCGGAATTCCGTCCTTGACCACGGCTCTGAATCCTCAAATAACGGGTGTTATCCAATTCGAAGGCTTCCGTGTAGAGAAAATCATATTCGAATCACGTCCCTTCTATTATGTAACAGGTAATCTCTATATTCCAGATGGCGTGAAGGAGCCGCAAGGGGCGGTTCTGTTCGTATGCGGTCATCACGATCTTGGCAAGCATCATCCTGAGTACCAGACGGTATGCCAGCTGCTTACACTTGCAGGGCTTGTGGTATTCGCGATTGATCCGATCGGGCAAGGAGAGCGTCTGAGTTACTTGGACCCGCAATCCAAGGAGCCCATTATTCGTCCGGGCACAGGGGAGCATGAATATGTCGGCAAACAGTGCTGGCCACTTGGTGATGGCCTCGCTCGATATTTCCTCCATGATATTATCAGAGCCATTGATTATTTGGCGGCTCGACCTGAGGTGGATTCCAAGAAGATAGGGATCACAGGAAATTCGGGTGGCGGGATGCAAACAAGTCTGGCTATGGTATGTGATGAACGAATCGCTGCCGCCGCTCCAGCGACATTCATTATGAGTCGCGAAGCTTATATTTACGCAGGTCAGGCGCAGGATGCCGAGCAGATTTGGCCTGGTATGTCCGCTCATGGATTCGATCATGAAGATATTTTGCTAGCGCTAGTCCCCCGACCTGTACTCGTGCTCGCCGTTAAGGATGATTTTTTTCCAATTGAAGGGACTAGGAGCACCGTATCCAGGGTTAGTCGATTGTGGGACATGTATGGAAAGAAAGAAAACCTGGAGCTGTTCGAGGATGATTCAGTCCACAAATATACCGAACGATTAGCCTGCAAGGCTGCCTCGTTCTTCTCCAAGCATCTGCTTGGTCATGAAGTGGAAGTAGACGCAACAAGAGTTTCTATACTTGAGCCTAGTCAAATGTGGTGCGCTCCCAATGGGCAGGTAGCCTTGGATTATGATCAAGCACGAACGGTGCATACAGAGAATGTGGCTCGTCTCGAGCTTCTGGAACAAGAACGCAGCAAATTGCCTGAGGAGAACCGACAATTAACAGCTCGACAATGGTTAATAGATACAGTCTGTGCAAATCGCACTCAAGTTGATTTAAATCCGCGCTACTCTTCGCCTTTTGAAATGGCCGATCTTATGGCTGAGAGTGTTTTGTGGTGGAGTCAGAAAGGGCTATTCAATCATGCATTGGTCTGCTGGGACCCATCCTTCAAGGATCAGAAGCTAGGCCTAACAATCGGATTGTGGGACGGAGGAACAAGTGGCATACGATCGCATGAGGATTGGATTCGCAGCGAATGTCAGGATGGTAGAGCCGTCATGGTGCTTGACGTAACGGGAGTAGGTCCGCTTTTGCCTAATCCAATAAATGCTCGGGAGTTGAATAGCAACTTCGGTACGCTGCACAAGCTCGATATGGATCTGCTCTGGTTGGGCGATAGTCTGGCTGCCATTAGAACATATGATGTAATACGGGCAGTTGAGATGGCAAGCCAGCTTAAGGGGGCGCAAGGACAAGATATTCGGATCTATACATCCGGTCGCTCAAGCTTATACGCTCAGCTGGCAGCGGCCATAGACAACAGGATCAGCGATTTGGAAATTGTAAACGGCCATGATCTAATAGGTGACTGGGTGCGCGCACGTCATTATAGTGAGGAAGATAAGGTTGGATATACGCTGCCGGGAATGCTCCGTTATTTCGATTTGAATGAATTGAAGCTGGCGGTCGAACAAGCCCAGTAAGAGGCTCTAACAGAATATTCCCTCATTTGCATCAGAATAGAGAGCAAGTTAGTATGCGTTGGATACTGACCTGCTCTCTTTGATTTTCTTCTTATTTTACACGTTGCCGGATAATTTTCTCGATGATTAATCGATGCCCGACTCTTGTTCCAAGACGAATAACTCCTGTGGTTCTGCCGGTAATGATATGGCGGTGGCCATCTGCAACATTGGTCTGAATGCGGAATCGGTGAAAATGGTTCGGGCCTGTCCCGATATTGAGACCTGTTTGGCCTGAATAAGAATGTCGATGTCCGTCAGCTGTAGTTGTAATACCGCGGAAGTTATGACGGTGTCTACCATCCTCGGGAATGAATAAATCGGTCAAATTGCCAAATGAATGTCTGTGTCCCTGCACTAATGAAGTCAAGCCTTCCATGCGATGTCTGAATTGCACGGGGCCGTCCTGCTCTTGTCTTGTTCTCGCCATTAGGTTAATCATTCCTCTCTACGAAACGGAATATTAATAGAGTATGAGGAGGAGTTCACAGTGGTGTGGATGTATGACGGATAGGAATAAAATATGCGCTGGAGTCGAGATTGCATGCAGTATTGATTCATACCTGTTTCTTATGTAAAGGGTTAGGGGGAGACATTGACACGCACAGTCTTCGGTGATATGTTGTATGGAGATAGACATTCTGCAATTATTGCGGGATGTCTAGCTGCATTTTCTGGGTGTTTTTACATTAAATGTTACTTAAAGATAAGGAGGATGATGCTGTATGCTCCAAGTCAATAAGCCTGTTGACACAGTTACACTAAGAAATGTGATTTTAATTTGATTGTATAATAATGGATAAAGAAGGGATGGCGTAATGATCTCTTACGAAAATTTTTTCAAGCTTATTTCCGTTGCCTCTGTTGCTGTTATTGTGATTGCGGTCATTTGGTATTCGGTTATATTGCTCATTAACTACTAAGCTGGAGGTAGCATATGAAAGCATTAGCATTCAATCGACGGATGGTTATCCCAAATGGAAAACACAGTGAACCATAGTTCTGTATAAGCTGAACGAAAGAAAGACAGACAGGCGAATTCTATATTCATTTGTCGAGAGATTGAGCAAGATAATAAGCATATTTGACTCAATTGGACCCCTTCCTGAACGATCATGTTCTTAGTATGAAGAAGCTCATGCAACTTTTGTTGGGCTTCTTCTTTTTTTCTATAAATAAAATGGGTATCGAACCCTACAAGCCTTATTCGCCCCAAAAAAGAGCGATTGGGCGTTCTAACGAACTCCAGCCGACCTGAGCAGTAACGGATTCATTGACTATTTTCTGGACGAGTGGCATACTGACAAATATCGGGAAATGTTGACCGGTGGACATAGGTGAAGAGTGATTATTTAATCGTACTGTCGCCCGATCATCCGGAATATCATGAGTTATTATCCATCCTTGCTCTACAGTCTGGCAAACCTACATACATCGGCAAAACCCTTGCCCTCTTCGGAATTTATTAAGCAATGAGTTAATTTTTTTGAGTCTTTCCAACCAACAGTGAATGCATCGGAGACGATCACCATCATCACGGCTCTTGAGCACGGCCTTTGGGCATCGCAAAATCTATATCAGTGGATCGAGCTACCATCTTGATGGATAAACTAACAGATTGCTAGAAACAAAAATAACAATATAGTGAGGGATGAGATTGTGAAAGAACAAGAGTTGCTGTTGTCAGCGA